>JBPEWS010000153.1:0-10812 GCA_052032465.1 Pseudomonadales bacterium | reverse complement strand
AATTCAGTCACAAAAAGCTGAAAAAACGGTTGAAGATAAAAACACCTCTCTTTATACTCCCTGTCGTTTGATTTGATCACGGCAGAAGCTTGTTGAAAGCGGATCTAAACCAAAAACGCCTTATCAATTTGGCGTTTGCAGTAACAGCATTAGCAGTCGCAGGTTTGTTATTCTGTTGGTGGTTTTTTCAATCACATGGGGTAGGTATTACAGTCGGTGTTGGCTTGGTTTTGCTAACGCAGCTGTTGGAGATTGTTCGACTGGTTCTTGTGCCAAAAGGTACGGATCCGATGAAGCGAGTGTCTTATCTAGTTAAGGCAAAAACGCTGAAGTGGTCGATCATTCTTGTGGCTTGCCTTTGGTTGTTCTCATCGCCGCCAAGTTGGTGGGATGGTGATCAACACAATAAAGATTTCTTGATTGGGATCGCGTTGCAGCTGCTGATGTATTTTTTGGCAGTATTTGCGCTAAAGCGAAAGATATAAGCGAATAAAATAGAGTTATACGTATGGCAAGTGGCGAAGCAGGTTACACAACCACCGGTTACATCAAGCACCATTTAACCAACCTTGTTTATGGTAAATTACCAGCGGGTGGTACTGACTGTGATGGTCAAGTGGTATCAGAAGCAACATGGAAAATCGCATACTGCCAAGAAGAAATCAGCCAAATGGGTTTCATGTCAGTAAATATTGACAGCATGGGCTGGTCTATTTTCCTTTCGCTAGTTTTGGGTGCTATTTTTCTTTACGTTGCACGCACGATTGATTTTACAGCGCCATCTGGCCGCTTCGTTAACCTAGTAGAAACGATCATTGAGTTTGTTGATACGCAGGTTAAAGAGATTTTCCATGGCAAATCCTCATTCATTGCGCCACTTGCGCTGGTGATCTTTACCTGGGTTTTCTGTATGAACCTTCTGGATTTGGTGCCAGTAGACTGGATCCCAATGCTGTTTGAAAAGTTCGCGCACACTCCATACATGAAGATTGTTCCATCGACGGATCCTAACATCACAATGGGTATGTCGTTTACGGTATTCCTTCTGGTTATCTTCTATAGCTTGAAATACAAAGGCCCTATTGGTTTTGCTAAAGAGCTAACAATGCACCCGTTTGAAGCGAATAATACGGTCATGAAGGTGCTTTTAATTCCTATTAACTTTGTACTTGAATTAGTTACGTTGCTTTCTAAACCAATTTCTCTGGGCATGCGTTTGTTCGGAAATATGTATGCTGGTGAATTCGTGTTTATCTTGGCGGCAGCCATGTTGGGCACGGTCCAGTTTATCGGTGCTTGGCCTTGGGCGGTATTCCACATTTTGGTAATCACCCTACAAGCATTTATCTTTATGGTGCTGACCGTTGTTTATCTAAGCAGCGCAGCCGAGAATCACTAACCATCCATTAAACTTTAACAGGAGCCAACAATGGAATTCACTATCTTAGCAGCTGGTCTTATGGCAGGTCTTGCAGCACTTGGTGCTGGTATCGGATTTGGTCTACTTGGCGGTCGTTTCCTTGAGAGCGTTGCACGTCAGCCAGAATTGGGCGGTATGCTTCAAACTCGCATGTTCATTATCGCGGGTCTTTTGGATGCGGTGCCAATTATTGCGATCGTACTTTCAATGTTCTTGATCTTTGCAGCGTAATTGTAAGAAAACCTAATTATCCGTAGATAACCATGAATATTAATTTAACCCTGATCGGGCAAGCTATCTGGTTTATCTTATTCGTTCTATTTTGCGCGAAATTCGTTTTTCCACCGGTGATTAAAGCCTTGGATGAGCGAAAGCGCAAAATCTCAGAAGGTCTAAGCCAAGCCGATGAAGCTGAGCGTAAACTTGAGCAAGCCAACGAGCAAGCTCAAGAAGAACTCAAAGCCGCCCGCTCTCGTGCATCTGAAATCATTGAAGCCGCTAATAAGCGTTCAAACAATATGGTTGAGGAAGCAAAAGAGCAAGCGCGTGCTGAGGGCGACAAAATCATTGCTTCAGCGCAAAGTGAAATTGATCAACAAGTTGTTGCTGCACGTGAAACGTTGCGTCAACAAGTCTCTGGTATTGCGCTAGCAAGTGCGAGCAAAGTACTAGGCAAAGAAGTTGACCAATCAGCGCATAACCAGCTAATCGACGAATTCGCTGAGAAGCTGTAACAGGAGCAATACACCATGTCAGACCTGTTAACTATTTCAAGACCCTACGCTCGAGCAGCGTTCGAGTTTGCAAAGGCTAATGGCCTTATTGCGGATTGGCAGAAGCAGCTTGCTGTTTTGGCACAAATCGTTGAGCAAACAGAAGTAAAGCAGTGGTTGAACAACCCGATGAACACCGACAAGCAGCGCGTAGAAACGTTGGTTCAGCTTGGCGATATTTCAGCGTCAGAGGGTATGAAAAACCTACTGTCTCAATTGGCGGGTTATAAGCGTCTAACGCTGATCCCTGAGATTGAGCAATTATTTACAGATCTTGTAAATGACGATCAATCACTTGTTGATGTTCTTGTCAGCAGCGCATTTGCATTAACAGATGAGCAGTTGGCTAAGATCACAGCAAGCATGAAAGCCAAGTTGGGTCGTGAAGTTGAGCTTGCCACTGAAGTCGATGAATCACTGATTGGTGGCATCAAAGTTCAAGCAGGTGATTTGGTAATCGATAACACGATCAAGGGTCGATTGGATAAAATGGCGGATAGCTTTGGGCTTGATGCACAAATTAATTTATAGGGCGTAGAGGCAAATATGCAACAGTTAAACCCATCTGAAATTAGTGATGTAATTAAGGAGCGTATTGAATCGCTCGACACCGGTGCGTCATACAGCCATCAAGGTACAATCGTTAGTGTTTCTGACGGTATTGTTCGTATTTTTGGTCTTACCGACGTAATGTACGGTGAGATGGTTGAATTCGAAAACGGCGTTTTCGGTATGGCACTAAACTTGGAGCGTGACTCAGTTGGTGCCGTTGTACTTGGTGATTACACTGGTATCCGTGAAGGCCAAACCGTTAAATGTACGGGCAACATTCTTGAAGTTCCAGTTGGTGAAGCACTTCTTGGTCGCGTAGTTGACGCGCTAGGTGCTCCAATCGACGGTAAAGGTGATATTGCGGCTCAAGCAACATCTCCAGTAGAAAAAATTGCACCAGGCGTTATTGCACGTCAAGGTGTTGATCAGCCAGTTCAAACAGGCTACAAATCAGTTGACTCAATGGTTCCAATCGGACGCGGTCAGCGTGAGTTGATCATTGGTGACCGACAGACAGGTAAAACTGCATTAGCTGTTGATACTATCTTGGCTCAGAAAAACAGCGGCATTAAGTGTATTTATGTTGCCGTTGGTCAGAAGCAGTCTTCAATTGCAAACGTTGTGCGTAAGCTTGAAGAAGAAGGCGCAATGGAATACACCACTGTTGTATCGGCATCAGCTTCTGATCCAGCTGCTATGCAGTTCTTGGCGCCATTTGCTGGTTGCTCAATGGGTGAATACTTCCGTGATCGTGGTGAAGATGCACTGATTATTTATGATGATTTGACCAAGCAAGCATGGGCTTACCGTCAGATTTCATTGTTGCTTAAGCGCCCACCTGGTCGTGAAGCATATCCTGGTGACGTTTTCTATCTTCACTCACGTCTCCTAGAGCGTGCATCACGTGTTAATGCTGAATATGTTGAAGCATTCACTAATGGTGAAGTTAAAGGCCAAACAGGTTCATTAACAGCCTTGCCAATTATTGAAACACAAGGTGGCGACGTTTCTGCATTCGTACCAACGAACGTAATTTCGATTACAGATGGTCAGATCTTCCTTGAAACCGATCTATTTAACTCAGGCATCCGTCCTGCGATGAACGCAGGTATCTCGGTATCTCGTGTTGGTGGTTCGGCTCAAACTAAGATCGTTAAGAAGCTTTCAGGCGGTGTTCGTCTAGCGCTAGCTCAGTATCGTGAACTTGCTGCATTCTCGCAGTTCGCCTCTGACCTTGACGAAGTGACACGTACTCAGCTGGAGCGTGGTAAGCGTGTTACTGAGTTAATGAAGCAGAAGCAATATGCGCCTTTGACAGTTTCACAAATGGGTCTACTGTTATTCGCTGTTGATAAGAATATGCTTGATGATATCGAAGTCGATAAAATCCAAGCGTTTGAAGCAGGTCTTCTTGACTACGCTCAAAGCAATATTGCTGAGTTGATGGCTGATATTGACCAGTCAGGTCGTTATGGTGACGACGTTGCTGATGCCTTTAAAAAGTTGATCAGCGACTACAAAGCGACGGCAGCACTATAATATAACGCGAGTAAGTTATGCCAAACCTTAAAGAGATACGCACCAAAACCAAGAGTATTAAAAATACTCAGAAAATTACCAAAGCGATGCAAATGGTCGCGGCGAGTAAAATGCGTAAAGCTCAAGAGCGCATGGAGGCGACTAAGCCCTATGCGCACAAATTCCGTTTGCTAGTGTCTCACTTAGCAAATGCAAACGCTGAATACGAGCATCCTTACATGATTGGTCGTGATACGATCAAACGCGTAGGTATTATCGTTGTTTCTTCAGACCGTGGCCTTTGTGGTGGCTTGAACATTAACTTGTTTAAGCGTGCGATCAAGTTGTCAAAGTCGTATGAAGATCAGTCGGTAGAGGTAGATTACTGTCTGCTAGGCAAGAAAGCCGTGTCTTTCTTTAATAGCATTGGTGGTAATGTTATCGCGGTTAAAACTGACCTAGGTGAAAACCCAGATATCGATGACTTACTTGGTTCAGTAAAAGTTATGCTGGATGCTTATAACGAAGGTAAGATTGACAAGCTATATGTGATCTCTAATGAGTTCGTTAGCACCATGCGTCAAGTACCAGAAGCACTTCAGTTATTACCAATCCTTAAAGATGAGAGTGAAGAATACTCACATCACTGGGATTATATTTATGAACCTAGCCCAGAAGCTATTCTGGAAGAGATTCTTGTTCGTTATATTGAATCTCAGGTTTATCAAGCGGTTGTTGAAAACAATGCCGCTGAGCAGGCAGCACGTATGATTGCGATGAAGGCTGCAACCGACAATGCAGGCGAGTTAATTAAGAAACTCAACCTGCAATACAACAAGGCGCGTCAAGCAGCGATTACCCAAGAGATTGCGGAAATCGTTGGTGGTGCTTCGGCTGTTTAATTAGTTGATTTAAGTTAAGAGGACTGAAAAATGAGTAGCGGTCAAATTGTTCAGATCATTGGTGCGGTTATCGATGTGGAATTTCCACAGGATCAAGTGCCAAATGTCTACGAAGCACTAAAAGTAGAAGAAACAGGTACAACCCTTGAAGTTCAGCAGCAAATCGGTGACGGTGTTGTTCGTACGATTGCGATGGGTGCAACAGAAGGTTTACGTCGTAATCTTCCAGTTGAAGCGACAGGTAAGCCAATTTCTGTACCTGTTGGTAAAGCGACTCTAGGTCGTATTATGAACGTTCTTGGTGACTCTATTGATGAGTGTGGCCCAGTAAAAACTGAAGAACGTGCTTCAATTCACCGTAAAGCGCCATCATACGCAGAGCAAGCAAACTCGACTGAGCTTCTTGAAACAGGTATCAAAATTATCGACTTGATTTGTCCATTCGCTAAGGGTGGTAAAGTTGGTCTATTCGGTGGTGCGGGTGTTGGTAAAACCGTAAACATGATGGAATTGATTAACAACATCGCGACAGCTCACTCAGGTTTGTCTGTATTCGCAGGTGTTGGTGAGCGTACTCGTGAAGGTAATGACTTCTATCACGAGATGCAAGAAGCGGGCGTTGTTGACGTTGATAACTTCGAAAACTCTAAAGTTGCGATGGTTTACGGTCAGATGAACGAGCCACCAGGTAACCGTCTTCGTGTTGCTTTGACTGGTTTGACAATGGCAGAAAGCTTCCGTGACGAAGGTCGTGACGTGCTTCTGTTTATCGATAACATCTATCGTTATACACTTGCAGGTACAGAAGTATCAGCACTTCTAGGACGTATGCCTTCTGCGGTAGGTTATCAGCCAACTCTAGCTGAAGAAATGGGTGTTCTACAGGAGCGTATTACTTCAACTAAGAACGGTTCGATTACATCGGTTCAGGCTGTATACGTTCCTGCGGATGACTTGACGGATCCATCACCAGCAACAACATTTGCTCACTTGGATTCAACTGTTGTACTTTCTCGTGATATCGCTGCAAAAGGTATTTACCCTGCGATTGACCCACTAGATTCAACGTCGCGTCAGCTGGACCCACAAGTTATCGGTCAAGACCACTATGATGTTGCACGTGGTGTACAGATGGTTCTTCAGCGTTATAAAGAACTTAAAGATATTATCGCGATTCTTGGTATGGATGAGCTTTCAGAAGAAGACAAAACAACGGTTTCACGTGCGCGTAAAATCGAGCGTTTCCTTTCTCAGCCGTTCAACGTTGCGAAAGTATTTACAGGTCAAGACGGTGTTATCGTTCCTCTTAAAGATACCATCCGTAGCTTCAAATCTATTCTTGAAGGTCAATATGATGATCTTCCAGAACAGGCTTTCTACATGGTAGGTAGCATTGAAGAAGTGATCGAAAAAGCAAACTCAATGAAGTAAACCGATAGGTACTTTTGTGAATACATTTGAATGTCATATCGTAAGCGCAAAGTCTTCAATCTTCTCAGGTAAGGTTGAGCTTTGTACTGTTGACGGCCACGGCGGCCATATGGGTATTATGGCGGGTCACGCACCTTTGCTGACGTTGCTCAAACCTGGTGCTGTGAAAGTGGTTGATGAAAACCAGAATGAAACGGTTTTTTATGTCAACGGTGGTATCCTTGAAGTTCAACCACGTGTTGTTACTATCTTGGCTGACTCTGCGATTCGTGCGAGCGACATCGATGAAGCAAAAGCTGAACAAGCTAAGCAAGAGGCACTTGATGCGCTTCTTAACCAAAAATCTGATGTTGACTACGCTAAGGCAGCAGCAGCTTTGATGGAATCAACCGCTCAGCTTCGTGCACTACTTCGTATGAAAAACTAACCACGTTTTTCTACAACGATCAAGCCGCTGTCATTTTCAATGTCAGCGGCTTTTTTTTACGCTAAAATAATGGCTTTGGCCATTTGTTTTCAGGCCGCTTTGTTGATGTGAGCTGATTATATGACAACCACAACCGCGATTATCTTAGCTGCTGGTAAGGGCACACGAATGCGATCGGCATTACCCAAAGTGCTACAGCCATTAGCAGGTAAGCCCATTCTTCAACATATCGTCGATGCTGTCGAGCAAGCTAATATTGACCAAAAAATTATTGTTTGTGGGCATGAGGCTGAGCTGGTAAAACAGACAATCAATGCAGAGCATCTGCAATGGGTTTATCAAGCAGAGCAACTGGGCACAGGCCACGCAGTTGACTGCGCTATGCCAAGCGTTACAGGTGATAAGGTCATTGTATTAGTCGGTGATGCGCTTTTAATCACGGCTGATACACTCTCGCGCCTAATCGCTCAGTGCCCTGAGCAAGGGATGAGTTTATTAACAGCGATAGCGCCTGATCCAACAGGCCTTGGTCGAATTATTCGCCACCAAGACGGTTCGGTGTGTTCAATCATTGAGCATAAAGATGCCTCAGAAACAGAGCTTTGTATCAATGAGATCAATACTGGCATCATGTGCCTAAGCCGCAATGTACTTGAAGAGTACCTGCCAAAGCTGCGGTCTGATAATGCTCAAGGCGAGCTCTATCTAACCGATGTGATCGGACTTTGCGCTCAAGATGAAGTGGTTATTAATGCTGTCACGGCTGATTTCAATGAAACCATGGGCGTCAATGATAAACAGCAGTTAGCCAAAGCTGAGCGCATTTATCAACAACTGCAAGTCGAGCGCCTAATGCAGCAAGGGTGTACTGTGATTGATCCTTCTCGACTGGATGTTCGCGGTATTGTCGATATTGGCATGGATGTATTGATCGATGTAAATGTAGTTTTAGAAGGGCAGGTCAGCATTGGCAATGGCGTGATTATTGAGCCAAATTGCGTACTTAAAAACTGCAAGATTACAGACAATGTTCACATTAAAGCCTTTAGTCATTTGGAAGAGGCAACCGTTGGAGATTCGGCGATCATTGGCCCATACGCTAGGCTGAGACCAGGGACTGTGCTTGAAAAGGATGTCCGAGTGGGTAATTTTGTCGAGATTAAGAAATCGCAAATCGATGAGGGCGCAAAAATTAATCACTTAAGTTATGTTGGTGATGCCGAAGTGGGTAAAAATGCCAATATTGGTGCTGGTACCATCACCTGTAACTATGATGGCGTGAATAAGTTTAAAACTCAGATTGGCGAAGGTGCGTTTATTGGCTCCAACAGTTCACTGATCGCGCCGGTGACAATTGGTGAAAATGCCGTGACAGGCGCAGGTTCGGCTATTGCTAAAGATGTACCGGCTAGTGCATTAGGTATTGCCCGAGCAAAACAACGAAATATTGAAGGCTGGAAAAAGTAAATGTGTGGAATTGTCGGTGCGGTTGCTGAGCGCAACGTTGCAAACATCCTGTTAGAAGGCCTAAAGCGTTTAGAGTATCGCGGTTATGACTCCGCCGGACTAGCGCTGATCCAAAATGGCGAGTTAGTTAAAAGCCGTGCCCAAGGAAAAGTTGCCGAGCTTGCAAGCTTAGTGCAAGAGCAACAGCAAAAAGGCCAGATAGGGATTGCCCATACCCGTTGGGCAACGCATGGCGTTCCTAGTGTTGCTAATGCGCACCCGCACCAATCAGGCCCTGTCATGCTGGTGCACAACGGCATTATTGAAAATTACCAAGCCTTAAAAACTCAATTGCAAAATGATGGCTACGCATTTGAATCTGATACAGATAGCGAAGTGGTCGCGCATTTAATTCATGCGAACTATCGCGCTGAATTGGGCTTATTAAAAACAGTTCAAGCTGTAGTTAAACAGCTCAAAGGTGCCTATGCACTGGCGGTCTTGCATGAGAATGAGCCTGAGACCATGGTGGTCGCACGTGAAGGCAGCCCACTCGTTATTGGTCTGGGTATTGGCGAAAACTTTATTGGTTCAGATCAGTTGGCGCTTTTACCCGTAACGAACCGATTCATCTTCCTGGAAGAAGGCGATGTTGCGCAGATTACCCGTGAGCAGGTGCGGGTTTTTGCGGGTGAGGGTCACAACGTTATACGCGAAACAATCACTCATAACGGTAAAGCCGAGGAAGCTGAAAAAGGGCCTTACCGCCACTTCATGCTAAAAGAAATTTTTGAACAGCCAACGGCCATTCAAAACACCTTAAGTAGCCTAATCGTACGGGACAGTATGGCAACTCACGCGTTTGGTCTTGAGGCTGAGTCGATATTTGAGCGCGTGGAGTCAGTTCAGATCATTGCCTGCGGAACGAGTTATCATGCAGGCTTGGTCGCAAAATACTGGCTAGAAGAAATCGCTGGTATCAGCTGCCAAGTTGAGGTCGCCAGCGAGTTTCGTTATCGCAAGCATGTTGTTCCGGCAAATTGTCTTATGGTGACGATTTCTCAGTCGGGAGAAACCGCTGATACCCTGGCCGCCCTTAGAAACAGCGTTAATAGCGCTTATTTATCGCGCTTAGCTATCTGTAACGTTCCAACCAGCTCGTTGGTTCGCGAATCACAGATGAACTTCATCACAAAGGCAGGATCAGAAATTGGCGTCGCTTCTACGAAGGCCTTCACGACGCAGCTTATCGCCTTATTCGGACTATGTTTGAGTTTAGCAAAAGCGAGAAAACATTTGATCGATGAAGCTCATTGGGTAGAGCAATTGCGTCACTTGCCCACAGCGATTAATGAGGTTTTGGCCTTAGATGCCCAAATTGAACAGCTATCAACCTTATTTGCAGATAAGCATCATACGCTTTTTCTAGGTCGCGGTTTGCAATATCCAATTGCGATGGAAGGCGCATTAAAACTCAAAGAGATATCCTATATCCACGCCGAAGCGTATCCAGCAGGTGAGTTAAAACACGGGCCGCTTGCGCTGGTAGACGAGGAAATGCCCATTGTAACGGTTGCACCCAATGATCGCTTGATTGAGAAGCTTAAATCGAACCTTCAAGAAGTTCGTGCGCGAGGTGCCCAGCTGGTTATATTTGCTGATAAACAAGTTGGCGTTGAGCCGGAATTGGATATTGAAGTGATCAACATGCCTCATGTAAGCCAATACCTTGCGCCGATTGTTTATACCGTGCCATTACAGCTGTTGTCTTACCATGTTGCCCTGATAAAAGGAACAGACGTAGACCAGCCTCGCAACTTGGCTAAATCTGTCACAGTAGAATAATTAACGCGTGAAGTCGCCCTTATTGGCCAGAAAGTGTGTGGATGTACTGATTGGAAATGACGTTAATGCCGTCAAGCTCAAACGCACATACGATCATCGCAGAGGCTACCACATCGACATGAACGGGCCGAATACTCAGCGGTAACCAACGAGCAATCGGTGCAAGTAAACACTGAGCGAGCTGCTCAGCCGCACGGCCATCCGCTGGTCTGCCAAGAAGCAAAGAAGGCCGAAGGAAATGAATGGTTTCGATGTGATGTTCAGCGACATCGCGTTCAATCAATCCTTTGATGTGGTTATAAAAGCTGATCGAGCCAATTTTAGCGCCTGCGGCGGTCACCATGATGAGTTTTGATATTCCGACCTGCTCGCAAACCTTGGCAAAAGCCAAAGAATAACCGTGATCAATCATCTTAAAACTCGATTTGCTTCCGGCTTGCTTTTGTGTGGTGCCCAAGGCGTTAAAAGCCAGCATGCCTGCATCGAGATGCTTGAAGA
>JBPEWS010000152.1:0-1813 GCA_052032465.1 Pseudomonadales bacterium | reverse complement strand
GGTCTGATCAAAGACGAGAATAAACGTTACGAAACCGAGCTGACGGAATTGCGTAATAATTTACGCTTTTATAAAAACATTCTGGAGCCTCAACAAGCCGATGATGGCCTGATTATTAAGGATCTTCGCCTTAAGCCGAGCAGTGTTGCTGGCCAGTATGTCTATTCCATTACGTTGACTCAAAATAAAGATGGCTACCCGAAAACGGCGGGTGAACTCGCATTTTCTATCGTTGGCGCCCGCCTTGAAGCAGGCGATACGATTCCATCTGTGATTGAGTTTGCTGAATTGGTTGAATCTGGTAAGAAAAGCCGAAAGTTTGGGTTTCGTTATTTTGAAGAACTGGAAGGTACGATCACGCTTCCGGCAGGCTTTCTTCCTGAGCAAATTAATGTTCAGGTTGATGTAAAAACACCAAGTCGGATGAGTGTGACTAAATCGTATCCTTGGCAAGATGAGGTGGTTATCCCATGAGTATGTTAAATAGAAAACGCAAGGCCGCGCATTTTTCTACTATTTCAGAGGATATGGAAATCAGAGGCGATATTGCATTTGTTGAAGCACTTGACGTACATGGTAAAATTGTAGGCAATGTTTCAGGCGGAACAGAGGATTCTGAGCTGGCGCTTAGAGAGCAGGCGGAAGTGCAGGGCAATGTGCATGTATCGGTTATCTCTATTAATGGCACAGTGAATGGTAATGTTTGTGGTGGCAGAATTGAGCTAGCGGCCAATGCCTTTATTTTGGGCGACATCCATTATAATGTACTGGAAATGGCTCAGGGTGCAAAAGTGAGCGGGCAAATGATTCATATTGATGAGTTTAAGCCTAATGGCATTGCAGAGCCCTCAGCAAGTAAAGAGCCTTCAGCTGGTAAAGCACCCTTGGCGAGAGGTCCTGTAGCTGAAAAAAAGCCTGATTCTATTTCAGAAGTGCCAATAGCAGCGGCGGCTTTGAAAGTTTAAGCAGCCCAGCGAACTCTGGCTCAAAATTGAGATCTAAGGCATAAGTACAAATTGTTAGAATGAAAGAAAAGTATGAGTGACGCAGCAATTCAAGTAACAGGTTCAGCTGTTGATAAATTACAACAGCTCGGCAAAGAAGAGCAGAATGCGGGTCTAAATCTGCGTGTGTATATCACCGGTGGTGGCTGTGCAGGCTTCTCTTATGGTTTTAAGTTTGACGATCAAGTCAACGATATGGATACCGTGGTTGAAAATGGTGATGTAAAGGTCGTTGTAGACTCCCTGAGTATCCAATATCTAGATGGCTCCGAGCTGGATTATCAAGAAAACCTCATGGGTTCGCGTTTCGTTATTAATAACCCCAATGCGACAACAACCTGCGGTTGCGGCTCTTCATTCTCGATTTAGCCTTAAATACAGATTCATACATATAAAAAAAGCCCAGCTAATGCTGGGCTTTTTTTATGGGATAAAACGCGTATTACTTAAGCAGTTTTCACTTGTTTCAGCTTCGCTTTAATCGCTGCGGGTAGTTGACGCTTGGCTTTAACACGAGGATAAGGCATCGCCGCCACAGCTTTTGCTGTTGGGTATAGCGCCTCAAACTCAGCCGCGTTATCAAACTTGCCGCGAGCCTGAGCATCAACAAAGGTTTCTGTCTCAGCGCCTTCGGCAAAGATCAGCGCATGACGATCCAGCTCAATATGGTAATAAGTGAAATCAGCCGTCATCTCAACTTGCGTGATGGTGCTGCCGTTCACAAGCGCCTGAGCTTGAACCAATACGCCGTCAATAAAGAGTGCATGATCCGGTGAAACGTATAAGTCACGAGCTGGCGAGCCTTGAGC
>JBPEWS010000151.1:0-3534 GCA_052032465.1 Pseudomonadales bacterium | reverse complement strand
TTTTCACTTTTCCAACGGAAGGTATCGCCAGTACGATCAACAAACTGTGCATGTTTCATGCCTAAGTCGCGCATGATATCGCCTGTGTTGAAGTACTTATCGCCTTGCTCAAATGCGTTCTCGATGATTACTTTTTTGGTTTTTTCAGGATCGGTATAGCCATGGAAAGGCGCTTTTTCAGTGATCTTGCCGATCAACAAGCCAGCTTCACCTTTTTTAACCTTGATAAGGTAGCCGTTGGCGTCTTTAACTGGCTCGTCTGAATCACGGTCGTATTTTACAATGGCGTATTCCATTGGCGAGAAACCTACTGTGCGATCAAAGCCAAATGAGTTACAGAAGCCGACGTTACCCTCAGATGAGGCGTAGAATTCATAAATATCATCAATGATAAAGCGGTCTTTGAATTCATCCCAGATAGCAGGGCGAAGACCGTTGCCGACCATTTTGCGGATTTTGTGTTCTTTATCGGTGGCTTTTTCTGGCTGTGCTAAAAGATAGCGGCAAAGCTCTCCGACATAGCCAAAACAGGTGGCATCGTATTGAATCGCTGTGTCCCAGAAGCGTGAAGCGCTGAATTTACGCTCAACAATAACAGCCGCACCACCTGCAAGAACAGCGCCCCAGCAAACGGCCAGTGCGGTTGAATGGTAAAAAGGAAGGCAGACCAACATACGATCGTCTTTGTTCAAGTGCATCGTGCTGTGACCAAAGCCGCCTACAGCTTTCATGACGCGGTTATGGTTGAAATCAACCGCTTTAGGTAGACCCGTTGTTCCTGAGGTGTAGATATAAAACGCTGAGTCGTTCAAATAAATTTGGTTTACCGTAGAAGGTGTTTGCTTTGAGCTTTCGGTGATCATTGACATTAAGTTGCGAAAACCTGCTGGCTCTTGGCCTTGCTCTGCTGGAGTGTTTGATTCTGCAACCCAATAAGCATCTACTTCTTCTATTTCGATTTGGTCTTTAACTTCGTTATAAGCTGGCGCGAGATCACCAGAAACGATGGCGCATTTTGCTTTTGCCAGCTTGATGCTATGGATCAATACGTTTTGACGCTGAGAGGTGTTGATTAGGGCCGTAATGACGCCAATTTTGGCTAGACCTAGGATTACGGCGAGAAGCTCAGCCGAGTTTTCCATGAAAATGGCAACAGAGTCGCCTTTTTTATAGCCCTGATTTGCGAAGTAGTTCGCTATCTGGTTGCTCCACTCATTAAATTCTGTGTAAGTGTAACTTTGGCCTTCATACATAACCGCAATGCCATTCGGGTTCTTACGGCGCGCTTCTTCAAAAACGACACCTAAACCAACGGGGCGCTTCTTGTCTGTGATTTTTGTCATAGACAAACCTTTCAGTGTTTCTGGAAGGTGACGAAGAATTTGCGGCAACTTTGGGATGAACTTGAACAGCGTAATATTGTCACGGTTACTCATAGAGAGATTTCCTGTTACTTAACTTACAAAAAAAAGACAATGCATTATCCATGAAAACCGTGTTTTTTTCTAGCTTCTGTCTTGAAATACTCGCCCTCTGACCCCACATTTTGGGCAAATTTGTAACAATTGATGAGGTGAAATGATGAGTCAAGTGACTGAAAAGTTCGAATTTCAGACTGAAGTGTCGAAACTGTTAAAATTAATGATACATTCGTTATATAGCAACAGTGATGTTTTTCTTCGTGAATTAGTCTCAAATGCCTCCGATGCCTGTGACAAACTGCGTTTTGCTGCACTGGATGACGACGGGCTTTACGGTGGTGACAGCGAATTAAAAATTCAAATCCGGGCGGACGAGGAAAATTCTTTACTCACGATCAGCGACAACGGTATCGGCATGAGCCGACAAGAGCTGATCGATAATCTTGGAACCATTGCTAACTCAGGAACGGCGAAGTTTTTAGAGCAAATGACAGGCGATCAAAAAAAGGATGCGCATTTGATTGGTCAGTTTGGTGTCGGTTTTTATTCAGCTTTTATTGTTGCTGATGAGGTCACTGTTCGCACGCGTAAAGCGGGTGAGTCTGAAGCAACATTATGGCGCTCGACAGGTGAGGGCAGCTTTGAGATCGAGACGATTGAAAAGTCGGATCGAGGCACTCAGATTGAGCTAAAGCTTAAAGAAGATGCAAGCACCTATGTCAATCAATACAAACTCACCGAGTTGGTTAAGCGATATGCAGATCATATCACGGTGCCTGTTGAGCTTTATCAGCCTGAGCAAGAAAAAACAGAGTATCAAGAAGCAAAGCCTGCAGGTTTTGAACAGATCAATGATGCGCAAGCACTTTGGACACGCGATAAAACCGAGCTCAGCGATGAGGAGTATCAAGGGTTTTACAGCAGCATTAGCCACGATTTTATGCCGCCACTTAAATGGGTGCATAATAAAGTCGAGGGCAGCTTGAATTACACGTCCTTGCTTTCCCTGCCAGCGAAAGCTCCATTTGATTTATACAACCGTGATGCGAATAAAGGCTTGAAGCTGTATATCCAGCGAGTCTTTATTATGGACGATGCTGAGCAGTTCCTACCGATGTATTTGCGCTTTATTAAGGGCGTTCTTGATTGTGCGGACTTGCCGCTGAATGTTTCTCGAGAAATTCTTCAAAACGCGCAATTAACTAATAAGCTCAAAACGGCATTGACCAAACGTGTGTTAAGTATGATTAACGCCCTGGCTGACGATAACGAAGCGTATTTAGGGTTTTGGAAAGAGTTTGGCGTGGTGCTAAAAGAGGGCTTGGTTGAAGATCCTAAAAATCAAGAAAAGATCGCCAGTCTATTGCGTTATCAACATCTAAGCGCAGAAGGTTTAACCTCTTTAGATGATTATATCGCTCAAATGAAGCCATCTCAGGAGGGGATTTATTATCTAACGGCTGAGTCAGAGGCTGCGGCGAAACAGAGCCCATTGCTTGAGATTTTCGAGAAAAATGGCTACGACGTGTTGATCATGACTGATCAAGTCGACGAGTGGGTGATGCAGCAGTTTAATCAATATAAAGAAAAATCGTTTGTTGATATTGCTCGTGGCGAGCTACCTGAAGATTTGACACAGGAATCAGATGAGGCTCAAGACGATGAATCGAGCAAAAGCGATGGCTTATTTGAGCAAATAAAAACGACATTGGGTGACAAAGTCAGTGATGTTCGCTTTTCTAAGCGCTTGGTTTCTTCGCCTTCGTGCCTAGTATTAAGCGCGATGGACTTAGGCCCGCAAATGAGGAAAATCATGGAAGCCAGCGGCCAGCCAATGCCGGATTCGCAGCCTATTTTGGAGCTCAATGCGTCACACCGCTTGGTTAAGCATCTGCAAAATGCCCAAGAGGCAGAAGCCCAGCAGTTAATCCATGTCTTATTTGGTCAAGCAGAATTGGCCGAAGGCCGCCCGCTGTCAGAGCCTGAGCATTACGTTAAATCACTCAATGAATTGCTAGCCAAACAGGAGAGTTGTTATGCAAACACAGTCTGGATCGGGTTACCGTGTCGTGATTCTAGGCGGTGGCAGTTTTGCCACCGCTATGGGTAATAT
>JBPEWS010000150.1:0-13162 GCA_052032465.1 Pseudomonadales bacterium | reverse complement strand
TTTGCTGACCAATTACGCCGCCAAGTCTACCAAACGCAGCGCATTATCGATGATCCTATCACCGCCAGCTATGTTGATGACCTGATGACACGACTGGCGCAAAGCTCCCAAATTCATTATTTCAGTCCATCGATTCTTTTGATCCGTGATAGCAGCATTAACGCCTTTGCAGGACCCGGTCAGATCATCGGCGTTCATAGCGGGCTGTTTGTCAATGCCGATCAATTGCCAGAGTTTGCAGGCGTCATGGCCCATGAACTTGGCCACCTGAATTACAAACATTTTGCCTTGATGATGAATCAGGCCGAGAGCACTCAGCGCAAACTGCTTATCCCAATTATCGCAGGAATCTTGGTGGCGGTAACTGGCGAGATCGATGTCAGCAGCGAAGTTGTCGGCATGATTGCCACAGGGCAAACCCTCGCTATGGATGAATACGCCGCCTATAGCCGACAGCTTGAAACTGAGGCGGATATGTTCGCGCTCAAAGCCATGGCCGATAACCATATTGACCCCAAAGGCTTGCCAGATTTTTTCAAAGTGATGCTGCGCAAATACGGTGACCAACGCCAGCTGCCAAGCTTCATGCTCAGCCACCCCATTTCGCAGGCGCGGATCAGCTACACCTCCGCTCGCCTAAAAAACATGGCGCTTTTAAGCGAAATCGACAACCAATTCAGCGACCAAAGTATTCACTATCAACTGGTTCGCCAGCGAATGGTGCAAATTGAGCAGCCTGAAAGCTTCAAAAAGCACGCGGCACTTTTTGCCCGAGCTCCAGAAGGTTTGAACAAGACCTTGTCGGCCTATCGAGCTCTGATTGCTTATGGCCAAGGTGATGACTGGGATCAGGCGCTTGAGCTGATGCGCTATCTGCAAGGCCAGCTGCCCTTTAACCCGATAATTGCGCAAACTATAGCCCAAACTTTTAGTCAGTTTCGCCCTGAGCAAGCCGCTCAAAGCGTAGCAACTATGTTTAGGCTTGCTCCTGAGAGCCGCGCCACCAAGGTATTGGCCTATCAATATTACCTTGATAGCCAGCAAACTGATCGCGCCTTAGGCATGAGCATTGCCCTTGAAGATGAAATGGCCTACTCCATTTTATACTGGGAGCAAAACGTACAATTATTTCGTGAACTCAAACAGCCCGCGGACATGCATTACAGCCTTGCCGAAATCGCATATCTCAATAACCAGCTGGCCAAAGCCGAAGAGCAATTACTGATTGCCAAACAGTTATGCCAGGGCAACGTGCTTTGCCAAACCAAAATGGTTAGGCGTTTAGATCAGGTACGTGCACTGCGCAGATAAGCGCCGTTTAAATAGGTTTTAAGCCGACATTCTGTTATTATTGCGCTCCGCTCTTATCGGCTTTGCAACTCAGATTTTATGTCGTCACCTTTGTCATCTTCCGCACTGGTTATTACCACGTCACGAGGATTATCGCCCTTCCTCGAAACCGAATTTAAAGCGCTTGATATTGCTCATGAAGCCATCAGCCCCGGTGTTTACGGCCTTGAAGAGTCCATCGACAATGCCTATCGAGTGTGTTTGCATTCACGAATTGCGCACCATGTGCTTTGGCGCTTAACGCGATTTCAAGCCACCGAACCCGACGATATTTACGAAAAGCTGGCCAAGTTTGCTTGGTTTAAACATTTCGCCTCCGATAAAACCTTCAGTATTGATCTCAATATCGATGCTCAAAAAGTCAAACACAATACGCAGTTTTTGACCTTTCGCGTCAAAGACGCCATCGTTGATAGCTTTCGTCACTTTGGCCATGACCGCCCGAACGTTGACCGCGGCCAACCTGATGTTTTAGTCACCGTTTTTTGGGATGGCGAAGCCGTACAAGTCTATCTTGACCTATCAGGTGGCGCCCTGCATAAGCGCGGCTACCGAAAAGCTCAAGGCGAAGCGCCACTACGAGAAACCCTTGCTGCTGGCCTACTTTACGCCGCGAACTGGCATAAAGCACCGCAAGGCAGCCAGCTTATCGACCCTTTCTGTGGCGCTGGCACCGTCTTGATCGAAGGCGCCTTGATGGCCTATCAAATCGCCCCGGGCTTGCTGCGCAGAAAGTTTGGCTTCCAAGGCTGGAAAAAGCACCAAGACGACCGCTGGCAAGCACTGCGTCAAGAGGCGAGCAAACAACGCCTGGATAACCAAGCCCAAAAGCCCTTTAGTATCAAAGGCTTCGATGCCGATAGCCGAGCAATCAGCAACACACTAGAAAATGCCGAGCGTCTGGGTTTAGCGCATTTGGTGCATATTGAGCGCGTCGAGTTTGGCCATGTGCATAAGCGCATTCACGACAGCAGCCCGATCACCATCGCCACGAACCCGCCCTACGGCGAGCGATTGGATGAGCAAGATACCATCTTCCCGCTCTACCAATTCATGCAAAAGCAACTGGCCAAAATCGCCCCAGGTGCCTTTTGCGCCTTGATTTCTGATCACGTTGAGAAAGTCGATGCTATAGGGCTTCAAGAGCCGCAAACCCAGAAAGTCAAAAACGGCAACCTGAATTGCTACCTTCGCTCAGGTATAATCCCCGAAGCTTTGCCCGAGCGCTTATTTTTGCCCAAGCTGTCCAACAATGTTGATCCAGAGCAGGTAGTTGCTGATTTTGCCAACCGCCTGAAAAAGAACTTCCAAAAGCGCAAAAAGTGGCTGGAGCGCGAATCGATTGACTGCTTCCGACTTTATGATGCGGATCTGCCAGATTACAAATTAGCGATCGATTGGTACCACGGTTACTGGCACGTCCAAGAATACGCTGCACCAAAGAAGATTGAGCCTGAAGTGGCGGCTCAACGCCTAAATGCGGCCATCGATACGCTTAGCCAAATTTTCACCACAGCTAAGCGCTATATCTACGTGAAAACCCGCCAGCAGCAAAAAGGCAAAGCGCAGTACAATGTCCAAAGCCAAAAAGACACCTGGCAAGATGTCCAAGAATTTGGTGCAAACCTACAAATCAACTTATCGCGCTACTTAGATACGGGTTTATTCCTAGACCACCGCCCAGCCCGTACTTGGGTTCAGGCTAGCTGCCAAAACAAGCGCTTCCTAAACCTGTTTTGCTACACAGGTTCTGTCACGGTTCATGCCGCCAAAGGTGGCGCCAAATCCAGCGTCAGCGTAGACACCTCGAACACCTATCTGAACTGGGCCAAGCGTAATCTGCTCGCGAATGGCTTTAGCGAATTATCACACCAGCGTGTTCGCGCTAACTGCATGGATTTCTTGCATAAAGATAAAAACCAGTACGACGTTATCTTCGTTGATCCACCGACATTCTCGAACTCAAAATCTCGCCAAGCCATTTTTGATGTTCAACGCGACCATAAAGAACTCATTGAGCTTGCGATGAAACGCTTAGAGCCGGGCGGAGTGCTGTATTTTTCGACTAATTCGCGCAAATTCAGCTTAGATGAAACCTTGGCTGAGCAATTTGACATTAAGGATGTCACGCAAGCATCCATTCCGCTTGATTTTGAGCGCAAGCCACCGCCGATTCACTATTGCTGGAAAATCCGCTTCGCTCAATAAATTATCCACCACCCAATGGCAGCTTACCTGCTGGGTGGCTAGACCACTTTGAAACAGCTCAGCACCCTTTTAAAAAACGCATAAAAAACGCCTCAACGACTAAATGTCATTGAGGCGCTACGCTATTATCTAGAATAATTTTTTTTAAAAACCGTTTATAAACAAGCGTTTACAAGCACTCATTAACCGTTTTTGCCTTTAATAAGCATTGATACTGATCAAGTGCTTCTTCATCCGCTTTTAAGCAATTATCCATATTGGCCATCGACTTTAGCTCTTCGAGCATCAGAGTCACTTCTTGATATTGGTTTTGTGTCACCTTGCCTGCTTGGCGCTGGTTTTCAATGTCAACAACCCAGTCGTTGTAGGTGCCGGAAATACTTTGCACGGCATTGCTGCACAGTTCACGCTGATTTTCTTCAACCGCTTCTTCCTCAGCATCTTCAAGATTGCTACCGCCTACGATCTGAGTTTTCATTTTATCCAGCGTTTCTGCTTTAACATGTGCTGGCGGTGAGTCCGAGTAATTCACTCGGCCATTTTCATCCACCCACTTATATAACCCAGCCGAGGCAACACTGGCAAAGCAGCAAGCCACAATAAACACGCCTATTTTCATTTCTCACCTTAAGGTTGAAGGTTGGTTTACAAATGTTCGCTGGCATATTGAGCCAACTCAGAGCGTGGAATCCCTTGCAAGGCGACATTACCGCCATGAGAGAAGGATTTAAAACGCTCCATCAAATACGTCAAACCTGAGCTTAGAGTATTTAAATACGGCGTGTCAATCTGTTGTAAATTTCCTAAACAAATCACCTTACTACCTTCACCCGCGCGGGTGATGATCGCCTTCATTTGGTGAGGCGTCAGGTTTTGGCATTCATCAATGAGAATAAAGCTTTTCTGAAAACTGCGACCACGAATGTAATTCAGCGCCTTAAACTGGATATTCGCCCGCTCCTTAACATACTGAATGCTCGCCGCTGGGTTATCATCCGTTTGGTGAAGCGCTTCAATATTATCTGAAATCGCACCTAGCCAAGGGTTCATCTTCTCTTCTTCAGTGCCCGGCAAAAAACCGTGATCCTCAGCGAGCGCCGGCGTGCTTCGCGTCGCAATAATTTTATTATAGCGTTTATGCTCAATCACCATTTCAATCGCAGCGGCCAAAGCCAGAATCGTTTTACCAGAGCCAGCGGCACCTGTGAGCGTAATGATCTGCACACTTGGGTCAATCAGCAAATTAAGCGCCATCGCTTGCTGAATATCCAAGGCATGAAGCCCCCAGACTTCGGTATCCATCATCACTTCTTTTTTGATATGACGAATCCGCAATTTATCGTCTTCCAGCCCGATCACTCGGCCCACAAAGTCGGCGCTATCAATGATAAACTCATTCGGGTAAAGCTCTTCAACGCCTAGCACCTCGCGAACCTGCTCAGCATCGATCACAAAATCCACAAAAACATCATCACGAAGTGTTTGCACATCGCTGACTTCATTCCAAAAAACGCCATCGTATTCATGGTAGCCCTTGCGCAGCATTTGCACATCGGAGATCAGCTGGTCGTTTTGATAGTCCTGAGCCTCAAGCCCTGCACTGCGCGCCTTCAAGCGCATATTAATGTCTTTACTGACCAGTACTACCCGCTTTTTCGGCGCCTCTGCTTTCAAACTCAATGCACAATTAATAATGACATTGTCGTTGAGGTCATTTTCCAGCTCGCCGCCAGATAACCACTCCTCGGTCGGCAAAATAATCGACAACGTGCCCATAGCCTCACCGTTTGCACGCATGATCGGCACACCCGCACGAATCGCCTCAGGAGACGCCGTATCAAGAATCGAATCAATTAAACGAATCGCCTGACGGCATTCAAAAGCCTTAGAACTATTGCCGTATTTATGTTTATCAAGTTCTTCCAGAACGGTAATGGGGAGGATAATTTGGTTTTCTTCGAAGTTATTCAGAGCGTTGGGGTCATGGATCAGAACGTTGGTATCAATGACGAAAATTTTGGGGTTTTTAAGCGTTTTTTTGCGATGCGTTTTGAGCGTAGTGATTTTTTTCGAGGCAGCAGATTTGGACATAGACTTTCCTTTTTTGCAATGCGTTTCTCCTCTCTAAAATGGCAGATCAGCATAAAAAGTCAAGCACCAAAAAGCACTTAGCGTTATTTCAAAAAATACTCCGTTGATAACCAGCCTTGGCTAAGCTCAAGCTGGGCGCAGTGTTCAAAGTCTCCTGGCACAAAAAAACAGGATGATTTTTTTGCCTCCAAACAATTTAGTTTTTTGTAATATTCAGCCACCAGCTCACTGCAAAACAAACCGGGCAAGTGAATTTGCCAAGGTTTGGGCAATAAACCGATCAAGATCGCCAATGTGTAACGTTTATAAGGCTGATGCTGCCACTGCTCAACCCAGTTTGAGGTGAGTTGCTCAAAGCGTTCAGTCCGTTTCACCCCTTCTAAGCGGCGAGCCGCCACACGGCCGGGGTATTGCTTAATCCGTTGTTTGAGCGGCACCAATGTGATGCCGCGCATGATAGGCTTCCCTGTTTGAACATCCGGTGTTTCAGTGATGGTTGTCGCCTCAAAGAGCAATGGTGCTGAGCCTTGCGGGCGAATCACAATGCCAATATGAGACCATCGGCTATTGGTCATAAAGCAAATTAAATCGCTGATTGCCCGTGAACCGCGAAAAAGCACAATATCGCCCGTTTGCAGTTGCGCAAGCGAATCATCAAGAACAATCTCTTTGAGCTGTGAATCAAATCGATGAGCCATCATAGCCTCCCTTGATATGCGCCCATCTTAGCGAGCCAATATGACAGTTTGATGAAAATTTCACTCAAAATACCTAGAAATTTTAAACCACAAAACGGCGGTTTTTTTCCTTTCCCTATTGCACGTCTCTGGCAATAATAACGAGATGATCTTCACCCTCTTGCTTGCCTTTTTGCTCGGCTTTTTGGCTTGGTTTATCAGCACGCTGGCTGCAGGCGGCGCTGCCACCTTACTGATTCCGATTATCGCTTTAAGCCATTTTGCTTTTGCCACGGCGCCAATCATCACCGTAGCCGCACTTGTGGCCAACCCAACACGTGTGCTTGCTTTTTATCCTCATATTCACTGGCCCATTGCTCGTCGTTTGATGCTTGGCAGCGCGCTTGGTGGCGCATTGGGCGCATGGTTCTTGGTTCAACTGCCACTTAACCTGCTCAAAATACTGATCGCTCTCTTTCTTATTAGCACTGTTTTCCAATACCGCTTTGGCCAAAAACGCCAAAGCTTTGCCATGCCCCTAATGGCCTTTACCCCATTGGCCGCTGTCGTTGCCTTTGTCTCAGGCGTTATTGGTGGCTCAGGTCCTGTGCTTAACCCCTTTTTGCTAAATGCGGGGCTTGAAAAAGAAGCGCTGATCGCAACCAAATCGATCAACTCCCTGTTTATGCAGCTAGTCAAGCTATTAACTTATGGCCTTGTTGGCCTGTTAAGCTTTGAAATCAGCAGCCTTGGACTGGCCATCGGGCTAGGCGGTGCATTGAGCATTTTTGCCGCCAAGCGACACCTAGCTCACATCAACCATGCAAAATTTCAACAATATACATTGATTTTAATGGTCATAGCTGGAAGCATTATGCTCTTTACTACACTTCTCGACAGCCTTGCATGAACGCACTTAAAGATTGGATAACCGAACATTGGAACACCCTATGCCAAGGGCTCGACAACACCACCGTGCCCGGCCTGCAAGGCATTAGCTGGTTTAAGTTATTAAAGATTTATTTTAGCGGCCTCATTAATGGCGCTATCACAACCCGCGCTGCGGCCATTGCCTACGGTTTTATTTTGGCCAGCTTACCGTTTTTGCTTTTCTTATTGTTTCTCGTGCAGCTGGTACCGTTTGATATGCAAAGCGAGATCGACTTTTACCTACAAGAAACACTGCCCCCCAATACGCTAGAAGTGGTTAATGGCGCCCTACAGCACCTTCAAACCAGTCAGGCAAAAAGTAGCGTTTTCTCCATCGGTTTTTTGGTGACATGGGTAGTCATGTCGGGTGGTGTGCGAGCGATTTTCACTGGATTTTCGACCAGCAGCTATGAATTTGAGCGCCGCTCACTGCCCAAGCAATACTTTATCGCACTGCTTGTATCACTGATTCTAGCCGCCCTAATGGTGCTGAACTTTAGCGTAGCCATTATCCTCGGCATTGTGCTCGAATACTTTGATGTGATCGCCCATTACTTGTATGAGATCTTCGGTTTTTACCTAAGCCTGAGCAACTACGAAAGCTTTTTTATCAGCATGGGCCGCTATATTGCCATGGGTCTGATTACCTTGGTCAGCATCTCGGTGCTTTACTTTTTTGGCATGCCCAAAACCGAGCGCTTTAACCGCTTTTTCTCACCAGGTGCTTATCTCACCACCGTGCTGATCATCTTGGGCTCCTATGTTTTTGCGCTCTATATCCAATATGTGGCCAGCTATAACGCCCTTTATGGCTCCATCGGCAGCTTGCTGATTATCGTGGTCTGGGTATGGTTTATGATGATTCTGATCTTGCTCGGCTTTGAGCTGAACTTATCCATCATTAACTTGCGTCGTCGTGAAGAACGTCAAAAACACCAGCAAGAACAAGCGACAGCTAAACCAAAAACAGAACTTAAAGCCGAGCTAAAAGCTGAGCTAAAAGAACCCGCTAACGAACTGAAAGACTTGAAAAAATCACCCGAAATTGAGTAGAATTCAGCCTCCATTTTTTGCACTGGTTTTACGTTCCAGTAGAGCAACAAGAGGTTAACATGACAAACACCCCCTCAGCGCCGTTTGTGGTTTGTGCGCTATACAAATTCACCCCACTGCCAGAATTTACCGAGCTTCGCGAGCCATTACTGGCGCAAATGCAGGCCAATGATGTTCGCGGCACGCTGTTATTAGCCCAAGAAGGCATCAATGGCACCATCGCAGGCCCACAGCAAGGCATCGACCAAGTGCTGAATTGGCTAAAACAACATGACGCCTTCGCCGAGCTTGAATACAAGACCTCATTGTCTGAGCACCTGCCGTTTAAGCGCAGCAAAGTGAAGCTTAAAAAAGAAATCGTCACGATGGGTATCGAAGGAATTGATCCGCTGAAAAGCGTTGGCACCTATGTCGAAGCAGAAGACTGGAACGACCTAATCAGCGATCCCGAAGTAACGCTGATTGACTGTCGCAACGACTATGAGTATCAGGTGGGCACCTTCAAAGGCGCGATCAACCCAAATACCGACACCTTCCGCGAGTTTCCAGACTACGTCAAAGAAACACTCGACCCAGCAAAAAACAAAAAAGTCGCCATGTTCTGCACGGGCGGCATTCGCTGTGAAAAATCCACCGCCTACCTTAAAGAGCAAGGCTTTGAAGAGGTGTATCACCTCAAAGGCGGCGTACTGAAATACTTCGAAGACGTTGCCACGGATGACACCCTTTGGGAAGGCGAATGCTTTGTTTTTGACGACCGCGTTACCGTTGATCAAGAATTACAGCCCGGCAGCTACGACCAATGCCACGCTTGCCGCCTGCCGATCACAGAGGACGACAAACAAAGCGAAAAATACCAACTCGGTGTGAGCTGCCCGCATTGCTATGACCAGGTTGACGAAGCCAAGCGCGAGCGTTTTGCCCAGCGTCAAAAGCAGATCGAGCTGGCCAAAGCCCGTGGTGAAGAACATATCGGTGGTGAAGCGCATTATGTGCTGGCCGAGCGTCGCAAAGCGAAAAAAGCCGCTATTCGCGCCCAGCAAGAAGCTCGCCTTGCGCAGGCTCAACCAGAGAAATCGTCAGAGAAAGTGTCAGAATAGCCACGTGCCGAGCATGGCAAGCCGATCCTAACGGGCATCTTGCCTGATCCTTGCGCTCAGCCTAGCCTGAGCGTAAGGAAAGCTTGGCCACCTAGCCAAATTAGCTTTTGGCCGCTAGCTTCACCCACTGCGCACACCCGCGTAAGTATAAAACCCCTACACTCGCCATTTAAAAGCACCATGAACCACAGAGGATGTATGGCCGATAACACGACAGACAACACCCACTCGATCGACCCGCGCAGCGAACGGTCAGGCCAAACGGAGGCCGCCACGGTTGAATCATCAAACGATACCGATATTAGCCTCAGCACTATCAGCTCCATGGCTAACTGGATGGACAATAAATTTCGTATTCCGGGCACGCAAATTCAATTTGGCCTCGACCCGATTTTAAGCATTTTACCCGGCCTTGGCCCAGTGGTCGGCTCAGGCATTACCGCCACGGTGTTTGGCATGATTCTGTATAAAGGCGTTCCGTTTTTCACTGCCCTGCGCATGATCAAAAACATTATTGTGGATTTTCTGGTCTCGATGATTCCGTTTCTCGGCTTCTTTTTTGATATTGGCTACAAGGCCAACTCCAAAAACCTGCGCCTGCTAGAAAGCCACCTGCAAAACAACCCAGAGGGCGACTATCACTACGGGCTGTTTGCCGTAATTGCGCTGATTCTGCTACTGCTTTTAGGGCTGATTATCGCCGCTGTGGCTATTATCGTCTGGCTAATTGGGCTATTTGGCGCAGCTATCGGCACCGCCTAAAAAGCGAAAGCTTATAGCTCGAGCAGCCCCGCGCTGATCAAAAAATCAAACAGCAAATAGCCCACCACCAGCAAAAGTGCCGCCTTGCCAAACCAAGGGTTGAGCCGAAACGCACCCTTCACCAGCAAAACCGCCGTGAGCAGAACAATCCACAGCGGCACGAAGAAATAAAGCGCCACCAAAACGGTAGCCAATAAGCCCTGAACCCAGATCATTTGGACATAAACTGGTTACGCAGGGCCAAGCCCAGCAGGAAAAACAATAAGGTCGAAAACAGCGTTTGCAGCAGCATCACCAAAGGTAAACCCGCGGGCAACACGATCTCCTTTTCTACGGCTTGCATGGCGCCCGCTGGTGGCTGGCTAGTTGGCACGCCGGGGTTAAGCGCTTTGCCAAACAGCGCCTCGGTGGCCTCATACGACATCACTTTTGGCACCGCAAAGGGCAAGGCCAAAGAGGCTGAAAAGCTCAGCGCCTGAGCGCCGCTCACTGTTTGCGGATAGTCGGCGGAATAATTAACCCAGCCCTTATACACGCAGGCCATCAAGGCCGTGGTGAGCAATAAGAAATAAACCGGGCGGCCAATGCTGCGCCCATAGTCACTGAACTGTTGGTAGCACCAGTTTAGGGCTTTGAGCAGTGGGTATGGCTCTATCACTCGGCGCAGGCGAAGCTCACGGGCGTGGTAGTCCAAAAACTGCGCCTTATTGCCTGCCAACTGTGCAATGCCTTTTAAGGCGCGATAGCGACCGGCTAGCTCTTTAATAATTCCAGCATACCGCGTTTTATACTTTCCTGAGCCTTTGTAGACATTGATGAATCTGTCATCCTCTTTGGCAATGCTGACATCATGCAGGGTGAGCTGCTGCTTAAACACTGCATCCTTAAAATCCGGCGTATACTTAAACTGTGCACCACGCAAATCAAGAACGGACTCAAAGTGAGAATGCGAAAAGCTCACTGCATGGCCGCACCGCCTTGGCCGAAAAATAAACCGACCACCTACCTTACAGGCGGTTAGTGCTAAGCTTTTAATATTATCCGGCTTTGTAAAAAACTCTACACCGTTAAAAACCACTTTGCCCTCACCAAAATCCGCCTGATCAAAGATAACATGACAATCCGTGAAGGTGGAATTATCAAAAACAAAGTCAGCGGATTCACTTTTTATCCGTGAAAAAATCACATCGCCTGAGCTAAATTTAGCACACGAAAATGATACAGGCCCAGATCCAAAATTCGCATGAAAAAATTCGACGCCCCCTTTGCCAAATACAGTCATTCGGAAATCTGCTCCCTGTGAGAATTTCGCACTTGAAAAATCCACCCCGCTATTAACTGGAAAATGAAAGTAGCGAAAATTATTACAATCACTAAGATCACATTCTGAGAAATCTACTGTCCAATCTGGATGGGCCTGACTCCAGCGGTTCCAGACCTCATGCCCTTGTTCGGCTAATTTAATGGCGCTATAACCAGCAAGAACTCTGTATTCTAGAGCATAAGCGTTAATTCCCAGCTCTTGGTAAAGCGCTTGCTTTTCTTGTTCATCCATTAGGGTCTGCCCTCTTCTGTCCTATCCCTATTAAAGCAAAAAACTCAGCGAAAACTAGCGCATACCCAGGATTTGCTCGCGGATGGCCTTGATCTGGTCACGCGTTTGGGCGGCCTTTTCAAACTCCATGTTTTGCGCAAAGTCGAGCATTTGTTTTTCCAGCGTTTTAATGCGTTTGCCCGCCTCCAGTGGGGTGAGCGTTTGATCCACCACGTACTCTTCCTGCGGCTCGGCGGCGTGCTTATTGCTGCGTTTTTTCTTGCTTTTGCCCGGAGCATTGCCGATGTCCAGAATATCACTCACCGACTTTTCCAGAGGCTGCGGCACAATGCCATTGGACTCATTAAAGGCGATTTGCTTGGCGCGGCGGCGTTCGGTTTCTTCTATTGCACGCTGCATGGAGCCGGTGATCTTGTCGCCATATAAAATCGCACGGCCATTGACGTTTCGAGCGGCTCGGCCAATGGTTTGCACCAAGGAACGGTCGGAGCGCAAAAAGCCTTCTTTATCGGCATCTAAAATGGCTACTAAGGCCACCTCAGGCATATCGAGGCCCTCACGCAGCAGGTTAATGCCCACCAGCACATCAAATACGCCCAAACGCAGGTCGCGGATGATCTCAACCCGCTCCACCGTGTCGATATCTGAATGCAGGTAGCGCACGGCAACACCATGCTCGTTTAGGTATTCGGTTAGGTCTTCGGCCATGCGTTTGGTCAGTGTGGTGACCAGCACGCGCTCTTCTTTGGCCACGGCTTTGTTGATCTCGGACAGCAGGTCATCCACCTGCGTGCCAACGGGGCGCACTTCCACGGTGGGGTCGATCAGCCCTGTTGGACGCACCACTTGCTCGACAAAATTATCGGAATGCTCGTTTTCATATTTGCCCGGAGTCGCCGAAACAAAGATGATCTGCGGGCGGTGCTCCTCCCATTCTTCAAATTTAAGTGGGCGGTTATCCAGCGCTGAAGGCAGCCTAAAGCCATATTCCACCAAGGTCTCTTTGCGTGAGCGGTCGCCTTTGTACATGGCGCCGATCTGCGAAACGGTGACATGCGATTCGTCGATGATCATCAGCGCGTCATCGGGCAAATAGTCAAACAAGGTCGGGGGTGGCATGCCATTCGGGCGCTTGGAAAAGTGGCGCGAATAGTTTTCGATGCCATTGCAGTAGCCTAGCTCATTGAGCATTTCGATATCAAAACGCACTCGTTGCTCTAGGCGCTGAGCTTCAACCAGTTTATCTTTATCTCTCAGCTCTTTAAGTCGATCTTTTAATTCGATTTCTATATTTTTTACGGCATCTAAAACCACTTCTCGGGGTGTGACGTAATGCGTTTTGGGGTAGATCGTAACGCGCGGCAAACGCTCGCTGACCGCACCCGTTAGTGGGTCAAACAGTGAAATGCGCTCGACTTCGTCATCAAATAACTCAA
>JBPEWS010000015.1:0-5640 GCA_052032465.1 Pseudomonadales bacterium | reverse complement strand
AATGCAGAAGCGGCACTCGCCTACTTAAAGTCCTTATCAGAGGTTGATGCCGATAAAATATTTCTTTGGGGCAGCTCATTTGGCGGCGGTCATGTTGTGGATCTCGCAGTTGCACACCCTGAGCTATTGGGCGCGATTGCTCAAGTGCCAATGCTTGACGGCTTGGCCGCTGTTACCCAAGTGCCATTGCCACGATTAATGCGCTTTGCCGGCGACATTACCCTCGATATACTCAATCCGTTTACAACTCGGTACTTGCCGATTGTGAGCGATGAAGGCCAATATTCCAGCATGGATAGAGATGGTGCAAGCCGCACAATGGACTGGGTAAAAACACATTTAAACGAAAAATATGACAACCGCGTATCAGCCAAGTCGATGATGACCATGGGCTTTTATCAACCTTATCGCCGCTTGCCGCATGTCCAACTTCCGCTCCTAATTGTTGGAGCAAGTCACGACACGGTTGCGCCATTTAATGCCAAAAAGGTCTATAAATATAAATCCGCCTCAACCGAAGTCGCCGTGATCGATGCCAATCACTTCGATCCGTACCTCAAACCGTGGTTTGATGAAAATATTAAAATACAGTCTCGTTTTATTGAACAACTGCTGCAGCAATAAAAGCGAAAACAGCGATCAACAAGCGTTATTACGCCAGCTGCTCAGCAAAGCTGTCAACACTATCCCAATCGGTGAACTCGTAAGTTTGACGAGTGTCTGTTGGCCCTTTGGTCATTTTCATGATCAAACGAATCATAAATCGATCAATAAAACCGTAGTCAGGATACAACAATCGGCCTGCAAAAACGCCCAAGTGATCAAACTCATGATCAATGGTCGGTAGCCACTTCGTAAGGTAGGGGTTTGTTTCTGGGGAGTTTTTTTCGGGTTTTCGAGCCACCACATTAACGGTAAAAAAAGCGCTTTGCTTTTCTGCCAGGACATCGGCGTGCTGCTCGATAAACTCCGCTACTTGAGGGCGATGCTTGCCATAGCGAATACTGGCGCCGATAACGACTTGGTCAAATTCATTTAACGAAAAATCTGGATCCAACTGATCCAGATTCTCGATCTGCACGTCATGACCAATGGCCTTCAATCGCTCAGCTAATCGCTCTGAAATACGCCGAGTTTGACCATCCGTGGTCTGGTAAATAATCGCGATAGCTTTGACTACAACCATGGGTTTACCACTGAAGCGAAGCGCCTGTTTGATATTCCGTAACGCGCGTTTCAAAGAAGTTCTTCTCTTTGCGCATACTAGCCTGCTCATCCAACCAAGGTAGCGCGGCTTCAACACCCGGGAATGGCTCTGGCATTTTCAGCTGCTTAGCACGACGGTTCGCAATAAAGCGGAACTGCTGAATGTGATCTTGTGCTGAATAACCCAAGATTGGCTCAGGCAATAGGAAGTTAGCATAATCCAGCTCGCATTCCTCAGCCTCTTCCCACATGTCTTGAACCGTTTTCGGATCCAAAGTGATGTTTTCTTCTTGCATGATTTGCTTCACAACGCGCAAACCAAAGGCCGCATGCATCACCTCATCACGCATAATGTACTGCAGTTGTTCACCGGTGCCTTTCATTAGGCCGCGACGCTGTAGCGAGAAAATTGGGCTGAAGCCGTTGTAGAACCAGCTACCTTCAAATACCGCCGAGAAAAACAAATACGAATGCACGAAGTTTTCCAACTCATCACGGTTGGTTAAATCCACTTCAGTAGACAATACCGAGCTAAGCTTACGGTTTGCCATTTTGATCTTTTTATAGATCTGCGGAATCACACGGTAGCGGTTATAAATTTCGCTCTGATCCAAGCCCATGGTTTCGATACAGTGCTGATAGGTCCACGTATGCATCGACTCTTCATAGACCTGACGCGCCTGATAAATTTGCAGCTCTGGAGCCGTCATCTTTTCCATCACGGCCAGTCCCACATTACGCATCGCCAGAATATCGGATGTCGTCAGATACGCCAGCACGTTTTCATAGACATGCTTTTCTTCAGTCGTCAGCTTATGGTGATAATCATAAACGTCCTGCGACATATTCACATCTAGAGGCGTCCAATGATTTTTGTTGGCATTGAGGTAAAACTCCCAAGCCCAAGGGTACTTAAACGGCGCCAGCTGATTAATATCCACCTTGGCATTAACCACACGCTTGTCCTCAGGGTTGATCGGCTCAAGGCTATCAAAATCCTCATCCAACAAGGTCTCTGGTGCTGAAGATTTGCGCTTTGGCATCTCAGTGACTTTCTCTTGCTGTGCTTCTACTTGATCCACCTGTGTCACTACAGGCTCAATCGCAACAGCGAGTGGGTTATCCCAATCTAATGTTTCAATACTCATGATCTTTCTCCTGTGCTCAACGTATTTATTGGCAAGCTTCGCAGTCTGGCTCAAGAATCGAGCAGACTTTTGGTGCTTCGTTTTGCATTTCACCCAAGGCAAAATCCATACTGGTTGTATCAACCGCGCTTCGCACTGGCTCCTCTGCGGCTTTTTTCTCTGCTGCCGCTTTATTGGCTTCGGCCATTTTCTCCATACCCGTTGCACCTAGCGAACGAAGGTAGTAAGTCGTCTTCAAGCCACGTGACCAGGCTGTTTTATACAGATTATCCAAACGCTGTCCCGAAGGCTCCGCCATGTAAAGGTTTAAGCTCTGTGCTTGGTCGATCCACTTCTGACGACGAGCACCCGCTTCAACCAACCAGCGCGAATCAATCTCAAATGCTGTGGCAAACAAAGCTTTAATCTCATCAGGCACACGATCCAATGCCGCCAATGAACCGTCATAATATTTCAGGTCATTGATCATCACCGAGTCCCAAACACCTAATTTCTTCAGTTCTTTGGCGAGCCATGGGTTGATCACCGTGAACTCACCTGACAAGTTCGATTTCACATACAAGTTCTGGTAAGTCGGCTCAATCGACTGAGACACACCTACAATATTTGAAATCGTGGCCGTTGGCGCAATCGCCATCACATTGGAGTTACGCATCCCGTATTGCTTGATCAAATCGCGAATCGGCTGCCAATCAAGCTGTTGGGTATAATCCATCGTCGTGAACTGCTCACCACGCTCTTGCGCTAATTGACGCAACGAATCAATTGGCAAAATGCCTTGGCTCCAAAGCGAGCCCTCATAGCTTTCGTATGTGCCACGGTCTTTAGCCAACAAAGCCGAAGCCTCAATCGCGTAATAGCTCACCAGCTCCATCGACTCATCCGCAAAGCGTACCGCCTCAATGCTGGCATAAGGTAGACCCAGCTGATACAAAGCATCTTGGAAGCCCATAATACCCAAGCCAACTGGACGATGGCGCAGGTTCGAGTTTCGCGCCTGTGGCACTGGGTAATAGTTAATATCAATCACGTTATCCAGCATACGCACCGCACGGTGAATCGTTGAGCGTAATTTTTCACGATTCAGCTGGCCATTTTCGATATGCTGTGAAAGGTTAACAGAACCAAGGTTACAAACCGCGATCTCTTCTTCACTGGTGTTCAGCGTAATTTCTGTACATAAGTTTGACGAATGCACCACACCCATATGCTGCTGAGGCGAACGGATATTGCACGGATCTTTAAACGTGATCCAAGGGTGACCCGTTTCAAACAACATCGACAAAATCTTACGCCAAAGAGCCGTTGCTTCAATTTTACGAAATAGGGTAATTTCGCCCGCTTCGACCATGCGCTCATACTCTTCATAACGCGCTTCAAAAGCCTTACCGTATAAATCATGAAGATCAGGAACATCGCTCGGCGAGAACAACGTCCATTCCTTATTCTCAAACACACGCTTCATGAACAAATCAGGGATCCAGTTCGCGCTATTCATATCATGCGTACGACGGCGCTCATCACCCGTGTTTTTACGAAGCTCAAGAAAATCTTCAACGTCCAAATGCCACGTTTCAAGATACGCACAAACCGCACCTTTACGTTTGCCGCCCTGGTTTACCGCAACCGCCGTATCATTAACCACTTTCAAAAATGGAATAACACCCTGCGACTTACCGTTTGTGCCTTTAATATGTGCACCCAATGAGCGAACTGGTGTCCAGTCATTGCCCAAGCCGCCAGCAAATTTTGACAGCAACGCATTATCTTTTAGCGCATCGTAAATACTTTCCAGAGAATCAGGCACCGTAGTCAGATAACAAGAAGAAAGCTGCGAGCGCTGCGAGCCCGAGTTAAATAGGGTTGGCGTCGACGACATATAATCGAATGACGACAATAAACTATAAAACTCAATAGCGCGCTCATTCGGTTGGTCCTCCTCAATGGCAAGACCCATAGCGACGCGCATGAAAAACACCTGCGGCAATTCAAAGCGCTGGTCATTCCAGTGGAAGAAATAACGGTCATACAAAGTTTGCAGACCCAAATACGTAAACTGCATATCACGCTCGGGCATTAGCGCCGCACCAAGCTGATCAAAGTCATAGCTCAATAGCTGATCCGAATACAGCTCAAGCTCGACGCCTTTATGAATGGCGCGCTTCAAGGCTTCAGCATAGAGCCCGCCCATTTCTGCTTGTAGAACTTGGTTTTCTAGACCCAAGAAGCCCAAAGCCTCTTGGCGCAAATTATTCATCAAAAGACGAGCTGTCACCTGAGAATAATTAGGATCCGTTTCAACTAAACCACGAGCCGCCATCACCAATGCTGTGCCGACATCCGCCGCTTTCATTCCGTTGTAGACATTTTTCTGCGCCAGTTCAAACACAAGATCATTATCCACATCATCCAAACCTTCACAGGCTTCATTCACTAGTAGGCGCACACGCTGCATATCCAGCGCCTGCTTAGCACCATCGGCGCCAATGATCTCAATGCTTGGAATGCCGATTGACTCAATACCGTCTTTTTTCAGCTCTTCTTGGCGTTTTTTCTTTTGCTCTTCACGATAAAGAACATAGGCACGAGCCACCTTATGCATCTCACGACGCATCAAGCCCAGCTCAGCCAAATCTTGAATTTCTTCAATATCTACCACGCCACCATCAGGGAAACGCTTTTCCAGGCGCGAGGCAATATCCATCGCGATGGCTTGTGACAACTCACGAACACGGGCAGAGCCTGCCGCGTTTTGACCTTCAACCGCCAAAATCGCTTTAGTGATGGCAGTAGCAATCTTTTCAGGATAGAAGCCAACAGCATCACCGTTACGCTTACGAATCTGGAAAATATACTTCGAAGGTTTTGCTGCGGCTTCGAAATCCGCTTTAAGTGCTGATGTGCTCTCGCTCATGACGTTTTACCCCTGCCTTGTCGGCGCGTTATACCCTGCTTTTGGCATTGTCTAATGCCCTGTATTTTTTTGGCATCTTCCAATGCCCTATCTTGTACCGTGACTTGGCCGCATCGAACCGTTGGCGTTTTCCCTCTACCTATGCGCTTGAGTTGCTCGGCTCTTAGCCTCATGAGTCATTGAAGCAGTCTCGTTAATCACTCAAGACTGTCTTGCCATCAAAGCGCATTCCTTATCGAGACCAACACATAGTTTCGCCTCGCTCATGTCTCTTTTTCTGCTGTTAATTGCCGTACGTTTCCTACCGATCTGAGCTTGTCTCTCAACCGATTGCACAAAGCGCCGATTGAGCCTGATATTTCAGGCAAAACT
>JBPEWS010000149.1:0-2131 GCA_052032465.1 Pseudomonadales bacterium | reverse complement strand
AGCTCAGGTAAATTACGCTGCTGTGTTGACCAGCAACTCACCTGATCAAAAACAGCTGCCGTGGTCGAACCGGAATATTGAGGAAATAACGGCAGAATCATGAGCTTGTCATGGTGTTTTGCCAGATGTGACAAACGCTCTTTTAGCGCTGGCTTACCATACGTCATGGCGTAATCGATCGTTAATTGCGGGAAGCGTGACTGCAAACGCTCAACAAGCTGCTGACTGACAAGGCGTAACGGTGAGTCTTCCTGCCATACAGAAGCATAGGCCTCAGCGACTGCTTTAGGTCGCTTATTAAGAATGATGCCGTTTAAAATCGGCCACCAAAGCAGTTTAGGCAGCTCAACGACACGCTGGTCTGACAAAAACTCTTTAAGGTATCGGCGCACAGCTTCTGGAGTCGGTGCATCGGGCGTTCCCAAATTAACCAAAATCAGTGCTGTGCGCTTCATGAGAGATTAACCTCGAAGTTGTTTAACGATCTCTTCGCTAATTTCTGATACTGAGCCAACCCCGTTAACACAAACATAGCTGAGCTGAGCTTGTGTTTCAGCCAATTTGGTATAGTAAGCAACCAATGGTTCTGTTTGCTCATGATAAACATTCAAGCGGTTCTTAACCGTCTCAGGCTGATCATCATCACGAAGAATCAATGGTTCGCCCGTCACGTCGTCTTTGCCTTCAACTTTCGGTGGGTTGTAATCGACATGATAGACGCGACCTGATTCTGGGTGAACACGTCGCCCACTAATACGTGAAACAATCTCCTCATCAGCTACTTGAATCTCAACGACAGCGTCAATTGCAATCTCGTTTTCAACCAAGGCCTCAGCTTGAGGGATCGTACGTGGAAAACCATCGAACAAGAAACCGTTTTCACAATCTGGTTGAGCAATACGCTCTTTGACCAAGCCGATGATAATATCATCAGAAACCAACTCGCCTGCATCCATCACTTTTTTAGCCGCAAGCCCAAGCTCCGTACCCGCTTTTATCGCACCGCGAAGCATGTCACCTGTTGAAATTTGCGGAATCGCAAAGGCTTCTGTCAAAAATTGTGCTTGTGTCCCTTTTCCGGCGCCAGGTGGCCCAAGCAAAATAATACGCATTACCGTCAACCCCTTATTCATTGTTGTACATAAAAATAGCGGTGCATTATCACCTATTTACAAAAAAATTAACAGAACAACTTCTTTGCTGTTCATCAATGGTCGTTTTTATTCGACAAGCGCTTCGCTATCTGCGTTTGTAGTCGTGAAAATAGTGCCACCCATTCGTTTTCATTTAAAGGCCCAGCATGGGCAAACACGATCTCGCCCTCTGAAACGAGAAATGTCTGTGGCGTGGCTTGAACGCCCAATCGCTCGGACAATTCACCATCGATATCATCCAGCACCAATGCATACGGGTTGCCCTTTTCTATCAAATAGCCCTGCACTTTTTTAGGCTGGTCTTGAAGCGCCACGCCTACAACGGGTAGCGGATAATCTTGCTGAGCCTTTATTAGGCTTGGGTGCTCCTTTTTACACAGCCCACACCAGGTGGCCCAAACATGAATAATGTAGTCTGACTGAGACCATTGAGACAATGGCATCATATTTGCAAGTTCCGCCTCGATGGGATCATCAATTGAAATGACCGCCAGCGGCAGTTGCGTAAAGTCATCTGCCGACTCAGCTTGACTGTACAAAAGGTATCCACAGGCAATCAGCACCAAGAGCAAGAGTAAAGCGCTAGCAGCAATCATGCTGCGCCTGATCGTTCTTGCGCCTATTGAGCTCGATTGTTCTGAGGTTTTGGCCATAGTTTCTAATATTAACGTAGCTTTCTTGCTCATTATGCCCAATTACAATTGATAATCTAGGCATTATCAGCAAGAATATTTATCATCAGTATATGAGGATTTTTTGATGCAATATGACTATGACGTGATCGTTTTGGGCGCAGGGCCTGCGGGAGAAAGTGCAGCGCTAAACGCGACAAAACTTAACTTAAAAACAGCCGTCATAGACAATCAAAGCTTCGTCGGTGGAGCCTGTACTCATAAAGGCACCATCCCCTCAAAATCACTACGCCGCTCCGTTCGCGACTTAATGCATTTCAATAACCATCCACTGCTTCAACGTGC
>JBPEWS010000148.1:0-3221 GCA_052032465.1 Pseudomonadales bacterium | reverse complement strand
CGTATCTTCAACCTTGGTGCGGCTGGCCGCATCGATCTCGATCAGATCAGGGAATCGACCTTGCTGAATTTCAACACAGCTAGGACAGGTGCCACAGGGTTGGTCTGTAATGCCCTTTGTTTCACAATTCAGACATTTGGCAAAAATGCGTGCAATGGTGGTCTTGCCTACTCCGCGGGTGCCCGTGAAGAGATAAGCATGGTGAATTTTCTCGGTTCGCAACGCGCTCGATAGCGAGCGTTGGACGGTGTCTTGACCAATCAGTTCGTCAAAAGTTTGAGGGCGATATTTACGCGCCAGCACCACATAACTCATAAAAAATCCACAGTGGAAAGCGTTATTAAATTGTAGGCGGAGTATAGCACGAAAGGAAATTTGGGTGGCAACTCCACCCACTGGTCCCCGGCACATGCATCACTGCTACCGTTGCTTCCTCTCGGACCTGGCGGGATTTACAGCTTAGCATTGCGAGGTAGCGAGTGGAGCCACCATAACGAAGCGATGTAGTTTACCAACCTAGCGCTCAATATCAAGCCTTAAAATAAAACGCTTAAACCGCCATTTTTGCCTAAGCGCTTACATCAAAACGCATTGCCTGCCCGCAAATAACAAAGACGATGAGTTGAAATGCAATAAAAGGTGACATATAGACAGGATTTACAGAAGCTAACTTTCAATTAGCCCCCGAAGTCTTTAAAATAAAAGTATCAATATTTTGTGAAAACCTTATGCAAAAGAATACCCCAGAAAAAGCGCCTCTTCATAAAGCCCCACTGATCATGTTTGTGGTCACTACACTGATCGTTCTCACGGTCGTGCCTTGGTATGGCTTAACTTACGGCTACACATGGGGTGCATTTGTTACGGCGTTCGTCCTGTTCATTTTGACCGGTATCAGCATCACAGCTGGCTATCATCGACTGTGGTCGCACTCAACTTACAAGGCGCACTGGATTGCTCGTTGTCTTTTTGCGCTTTTTGGCGGCATGGCATTGCAAAACAGCATCCTTTACTGGGCAGCAAACCACCGCACCCATCACCGCCATGTCGATGATAACGACAAAGACCCATATTCAGCGAAAAAAGGTTTTTGGTATTCTCACCTTGGCTGGATGATTCGTGAATATCCGCAAACCCTTCCGGATTATAAAAACGTACCGGATTTAAGACGTGACCCGATTGTCATGTTCCAAGATAAGTACTACCTATTGTTTGGCATTGTGGCCAACATTCTGATCCCTATGCTGATTGGCTTTGCTATCGGTGATGTTTGGGGCTGTGTATTGATTGCTGGCTTCACTCGAATTGTCGCTGTTCACCACGTGACTTTTTTCATCAACTCTTGGGCACATATGTGGGGCAGCCAACCCTATACCGATGAAAACACCGCTCGCGATAACTGGTTGCTGGCGATTTTCAGTTTCGGTGAGGGCTATCACAACTACCACCATATTTTCCAAAACGACTATCGAAATGGTATTCGCTGGTATCACTTTGACCCATCAAAGTGGCTGATCAAGTCACTAGAAAAAATGGGCTTGGCTTACGATTTGAAGAAAGTGAATAGCTTTAAAATCAAACGCCAGATGCTAGAAATGAAGTTCAAGCGCCTTGAACAGCGCCAGCATTTGATGAGCGATACACTCAAGCAAATCATTGAGCTTGAGTACGAACATTTCAAACAAACACTGTCTGAGTGGACTCACCTTCAGTCTAACCGCTGCGAACAGTCGATGGACTCTATCCGCAAAAAGTGGCAAGACAGCATTCATGAGCTTGAAGATACCCTGATTGGCCAATATCAGCGCCTTAAAGTCATTTTCAAACAGCATGATGCCTAACTCCTTTTCTTTTCGTGGATACTGAATGGACACACAATCCATTGAGTTAACGCCTTATGATAATGAGGCGATGCGTAACCTACTCAGTGATGCGGGTTACGCAATAAATGAGATCAAAGAAAAGCTTTCTGTCGATATCGCCTATCGAGGAAATCAATTTTTTATCACTGGTGAGCCAATTGCTATTGATGCAGCTCGCGGTGTTCTCGTTCAGCTATTTGACGAGGCCAGCCAGCACACACTCAATGATGAGCACATTCATTTAGCCATCCGCAGCGCGCAAAGCCAATTAGCCGAGCAGAAAAACCAAGCTCAGCACGGCCAAACGCCTAATGCCAACACCTCTCGAGAGATTATTCTCAAGACCCCAAAAAGCTTGGTCAAGGCCCGAACTGAAAACCAAAAGCGCTACCTACAAAATGTCATGCACCATGACTTTAACTTTGCTATCGGCCCTGCTGGTACGGGTAAAACTTGGCTGGCGATGGCTTTAGCGGTTGACGCCTTTGAGCGGCAATTAGTGGATAAAATCTTATTAGTTCGCCCTGCCGTAGAAGCCGGTGAGAAGCTTGGCTTTCTTCCAGGTGACATGGAAGATAAAGTCAACCCTTACCTTCGCCCGCTTTACGATGCTTTGCACGATCTTGTCGGCGAAGAGCGGCTTCAAAAAATGACTGAGCGCAACATTATCGAAATTGCGCCACTGGCTTTTATGCGAGGTCGAACCCTGAATAAAGCCTTCATTATCTTAGATGAAAGCCAAAATACGACCGTAGAGCAGATGAAAATGTTTCTTACGCGTATAGGCTTTGGCTCAAAAGCCGTGGTCACTGGCGATCCTAGCCAGATCGACCTACCGCGCGGCGTTACTTCTGGCCTATCGAATGCTATCGAGGTCTTAAATGGCGTTGAGGGCATCAGCTTTTCTTATTTCAAAAGCCACGACGTCGTTCGCCATCCAACGGTGCAAAAAATCATTGATGCTTATGACCGACAGCCACGACTCTGATCACAGGATACTGATCAGCCAAGCCGAAAATATTCTCGACTGGCTTCCTGAAGAGCCGGCCATTGCCGATACTCTGCGTTTCACGCTTAACCGCTGCTTTGATGGCGCTGCTGAAATCAGCGTTTATATCTGTTCGTCGGCTGAAATACAGCAGCTCAACGCGCAATATCGGGATAAAAACAAACCAACTAATGTTTTATCCTTCCCAGCTTCAACAGATCCTGCTACGGCCCAGCTATTGATTGAACACGGCCAACAGGCGGTTTTTCTTGGCGACATTATTTTGTGCCCTGAAGTGGTCAATACAGAAGCTGAACAACAAAATAAGCAGGCTTTGGATCATTGGCAACATATGCTCATTCACGGCACTT
>JBPEWS010000147.1:0-4007 GCA_052032465.1 Pseudomonadales bacterium | reverse complement strand
TTGGTTTCTCGCTGCATTATTCGTCTGCGCACCCCAATACAGCGCGGCAAATTGCACAGTCGAGCCGGCTGGAAGATTCAAATCTGCGGAAGTTGAGGTATTGCCTTCGCCTGTGCCCGGTGCTGTCGGGTCAATATCAATACGGCGCATGGTGTAGTTGTTATTATTGGTATTACCCGTACCATTTCGAGCATTGGTACAATTGGTACTGTTTTGACAGGTCATCAAGGTATTACCAATAATGGCAATATTACCAGCCGCATTGGTTTGAAAGCGTGGTGTAAACCCGCGAATCGTTGTTGAGGCCAACGCATCGTTGACCATTAACAGTAAAAAAAGAGCAGATAGCGCTCTTAGCAAGATCTTATTCATAAACCCAGTAGCACAGCGGCCCAATATAAAAGCACGGCCTGACCCCCTTAATCTAGCCAAAGCCCCATCGCAAAGCAAATAAACAATCGTTAAGGTTTCGCAAAGTTTTTGCTTAATTGAGCTTTAGCGCGAAACATCAAAACCTGTTTGCTTTACTTGCTAGCTTGGATCAACTAACGTCAACATGGCGAAAAGCGGCGCTTTGCGCTAAACTGCGCGGCATGAAAACCGCTGATTTTGATTACCACCTACCCGAGGAGCTGATTGCCAGCTACCCAACCGAGCAACGCAGTGCTAGCCGACTGTTGAAAGTGAGCAAGGACTCACTTAGTCACCACCAGTTTACCGATATTTCAGACTGGATTTCGCCCGGCGATGTGTTGGTACTGAACAACACCCGCGTGATGAAAGCGCGGCTATATGGCCAGAAACAAACAGGTGGCAAGCTGGAGCTTTTGCTTGAGCGAGTGTTAAGCGCTCAGGCCGCACTGGCACATATCAAATCCAGCCGTTCGCCCAAAGTGGGTGATGTGATTTTACTGGCAGGCACTTACCCAGCCACCGTTGTAAATCGAGAAAATGCGCTATTTCATATCGAATTAGTGGATAGTGAGCACTCACTGTTTGATATTATGGCCAGTGATGGGCATTTGCCTTTACCGCCCTATATGAACCGTGGTGACGAGGTGCTGGATGAAACTCGCTACCAGACTGTTTTTGCTGAACAACAAGGCGCGGTCGCAGCGCCAACTGCAGGGCTACATTTTGATGAAGCCTTACTCGCCCAACTCAAAGCCAAAGGGGTTCGCATCGAAACCATTACGCTGCATGTGGGCGCAGGCACCTTTCAGCCCGTGCGCGTAGATGATGTAGAAAACCATCATATGCACAGCGAGTGGATTGATGTGCCTGAATCGGTGTGCAAGGTGATCCGCGATACTCGCTCCTCTGGTGGCTCAGTAGTAGCCGTGGGCACAACAGTAGTGCGAGCTTTAGAGTCGGCAGCGCAAAAAAGCCAAGCAAACGGCCACGCAGAGCTGCAGGCTTATCAAGGCGAGACAGATATTTTTATCTATCCGGGATATGAATTTGCCGTGATTGACCGTTTGATCACCAACTTTCATTTGCCGCAATCCACCTTATTGATGCTGGTCAGCGCTTTTTGTGGCAAAAACCGCATGATGCAGGCATATCAGGCGGCCATCGCCGAGCGTTATCGCTTTTTTAGCTATGGTGATGCCATGTGGCTGGAGCGACAAGCTGATGATTTACCCGAGACGCCAAGCGGCGCGACATAACGCGACATAACGAGACACTAAAAAAGAGAATAACCGAGAACAGCCGATGAAATTTACATTGACCCATACCGATGGCGCGGCCCGCCGTGGCGAGATTGAGTTTGAGCGTGGCACGATTCAGACACCCGCCTTTATGCCCGTGGGCACTTATGGCACAGTCAAAGGCCTGACGCCCGACCAAGTTGAGGAGTTAGGTGCTGATATTATTTTAGGCAATACCTTTCATTTAATGCTGCGCCCGGGCACGGATATTATTGAGCAGCATGGTGATTTACATGACTTTATGCAGTGGCAAAAACCCATTCTGACTGACTCTGGCGGGTTTCAAGTATTCAGCTTAGGTAAGCTGCGTAAGATCACGGAGCAAGGCGTCACCTTCCAATCACCGATCGATGGCTCAAAAGTGTTTATGGGGCCTGAAGAGTCCATGGATGTGCAACGTAAACTCGGCTCGGATATTGTGATGATTTTCGATGAATGTACGCCGTATCCAGCTACCCACGAAGAAGCAAAAGCCTCGATGGAGCTGTCCATTCGCTGGGCCAAACGCAGCAAAGAGGCACATGGTGATAACCCTTCTGCGCTATTTGGCATCGTTCAGGGTGGTATGTATGAGGACTTGCGTGAAGTCTCGCTTAATGCTCTGGAAGAGATTGGCTTTGATGGCTATGCCATTGGCGGCTTGTCAGTAGGCGAGCCTAAAGAAGAGATGATCAAGGTGTTGAACTATCTGCCTAATATCATGCCCAAACAAAAGCCGCGCTATTTGATGGGCGTTGGCAAGCCGCAAGATATTGTTGAGGCGGTGTATCGAGGTGTCGATATGTTCGACTGCGTGATGCCAACTCGCAATGCGCGTAATGGTCATTATTTCACCAGCGAAGGTGTGGTTCGAATTCGCAATGCGAAGCATAAAACAGACACCGGACCTTTAGACCCGAACTGTCATTGCTATACCTGTCAGAACTTTTCACGCAGCTATTTGCACCACTTAGATAAGTGTGGCGAAATGCTCGGGCCGCAGCTGGCTACCTTGCATAATTTGACCTATTACCAAACCCTGATGAAGGGCTTGCGTGAAGCTATTGAACAAGGTAATCTCGAGGCCTTTCGAACGCAGTTTTATATTGACCAAGGGCTTAGCCCCGAATCTGAGGAGTAAATATGTTTATTGAAGTTGCACACGCAGCAGGTGAAGCCGCCGCACCACAAGGCGGTCTAATGACGTTGATCATTTATCTTTTGGGCTTTGGTGCGATTTTCTATTTCTTGATTTTCCGTCCACAGCGTAAGCGCCAAAACGACATGAAAAACTTGCTTAATAGCTTGCAAGTCGGCAGTGAAGTTGTGATCAATGGCGGCCTGATGGGCAAGGTAGTGAAACTTGACGAAACCTACGCGGTGGTCGAGATCGCACCTTCTGTTGAGATCAAAGTTCAAAAAGTTGCCATCAGCGCAACGTTGCCAAAAGACACTTTAAAAAATATCTAACACCCGATTAAAGCCAGGCATTGCCTGGCTTTTTGGCAAGGTATGCCGTCGAGGAGACTATGCTAAAACCTTATCCGTTCTGGAAATCCCTACTCTTTATCGCCGTGGTTCTGGGCTGTTTATTCTACGCCTTACCGAATCTTTACACCCAACAGCCTGCACTCCAAATTAATGCTCAAAAGGCGGGCACTGAGCTGCCACCTAACTTGCTTGATGATATTCAATCCGTTTTAGGGCAGGCAGGAATTTCGCTGGCAGATGCAGAAGCCTCTAGTACGGATTTAACCCTGTTTTTCTCAAACACGAATGACCGTAAAGCCGCCCGCGACCGTGTTCAGGCCGCTGTTGGAAATGACTATGTCGTGGCGTTAAACACCATTGCTCGCACACCTAGTGTTTTTTCTGCGATTGGTGCTGATCCGCTAAAGCTGGGGCTTGACCTTCGAGGTGGTGTGCATTTCTTGCTTGAAGTAGATGTTGAGAAAAAACTGCAGACCTACGAAAAATCAATGCTTGATGGCTTGCGCCAAACTCTACGTGAAGAGCTAGAAGCCGGCCAACGCTATGGGCGCTACCAGATGTTATCCCCCAATGGTTTTGAACTGGCCTTTAATTCTGAGCAGGCGCGTGACAATGCCAAAAGCATTGCCCGCGATGTTTTAGGTTTTGAATATGAAACCAAAGAAGGTGAATTTAACGACCAGCCTTCATTGCGCTTTCAGCTTACGGAAACGGCTTTATTCAATATCAACCGTGAAACCGTTGAGCAAAACCGTATCGCACTAAGCAACCGTATTAATGAAATCGGCGTAGCTGAGCCATTAGTTCAGCAGCAAGGTGCTGAGC
>JBPEWS010000146.1:0-1583 GCA_052032465.1 Pseudomonadales bacterium | reverse complement strand
GGCTTGGGGGAATTTAACAGCGATTTGATTGTCTGGTACACTGCGTTTTTTGAATGGCTTTGCAACCAAGGGGTAACGTGCTTTTCGGTTAGCGGGCTGTATTTCATGGTAAATTATTATTGTCTATGTCCAGCGAAATTTCAGTACATGCCCTTCCTGCATTAAGGGATAATTATATCTGGCTGCTTCGCAAGACGAATCAACGCGAAGTGGTGATTGTCGACCCAGGCGAATCACAGCCTGTTATCGACTACCTTAGCCGTCATGATTTAATTCTAGCAGAGGTTTTAATTACGCACCATCATGCTGATCATACCGGCGGTGTTCGTGGTTTGCAGGCAAAGTTTCCTGATATTCGCATCAGTGGCCCTTCCAGTATTTCACAGGTCAACCACCCTATTGAGCACCTCATTCACTATGATGTAGCGGCCTTGGATCTGCGCTTTTCTATTTTGCCCATGCCCGGCCATACGCTTGATTTGATCGCTTTTTACCAGCCTGATCTTGGCCAGCTTTTTTGTGGCGACGTGCTTTTTTCTGCAGGCTGCGGTTATGTTTTTGAAGGCACTTACGAACAGGCTTTTAACGCCCTTGATACCATTCGTCATTTACCGAAAGATACTCGAATTTTTGCCGCACATGAGTACACTTTAGACAATATTCGTTTTGCCAAACACGTTATGCCCGATAACACGGATCTTAAGGATTATCAGCAGCATGTTGAATCACTTCGCTCATCTGACCAGCCGTCACTGCCGACAACGGTTGAGCAAGAGCTTCGCATCAATCCGTTTCTGCGAGTTAATCGTCCTGACGTGCTATCCTTTGTTCAGCAACAAACGGGGCTCAAACAGCCCACAGCTGTCGACCAATTCACTTGCCTGAGGCAATCTAAAAATGCGTTTTAATCTTTGCGCCGTTCTGGCCATTAGCGGCTTAGTATTACTTTCTGGCTGTCAAAACCGTCATTATCTTCATGACCCACTTGTTGATGATGGCTCAACGCCTGTTGAGCCTGAGCCTACGGATGATTGGGAGTATGTTACCGAAGAAACCGACGGCACGGCTTCAGTCGTGATCATCAATGAATCGGGTGAGATTGAGTATCATGAGACTCATGGGGATCAACCAGCCATGTCTTCAGATACCGTCACGCAAACGGATCATTTCGATGTTATCGAGACTGAGCAAGGCGACATCATCGTAAGCGATTATTCACATGGCGAATTTGCTCTGCCTCAACAAAGCTTGTGGTCACGCTATCGAATGTTATCGCAATGGAGCAATCATACCCAAAAATCTGAGGTTCAAGGGCAAATAAAGCATATTCAGCGCATGCCGAATTTTTTGAACGATCGCGTTAAGAACTTGCAAGCCTTTATGCCCATTGTTCTGAATGTCATTGAGCAGAAAAACCTGCCTGTGGAGCTGGCGGTTATTCCGATCATAGAAAGTGGTTATGATCCTTACGCGCACTCTTCAGCTAAAGCCGCAGGGATTTGGCAGTTTATCCCGCAAACGGGCCACGCTCGTAATTTGGAGCAATCAAGCTGGATTGACGAGCGCCTAGACTTAATTCGCTC
>JBPEWS010000145.1:0-4524 GCA_052032465.1 Pseudomonadales bacterium | reverse complement strand
GCTTCACAGCGTTAAAGACATGCAGCGCTACCAGCGCGATGCGTATGCGCCTAGGCACCATGCTTTGGCGCAGTTTTTGAGCTCATCTGCTGCAAGTCTTGAAGGCTTAAGCGAGCAAACTCAGGCGATTATTGAGCGCTTTGCACATTGGGATGGTCAGTTCAGCCGACGCTCTGAGGCTGCTGTTTGGTACAACAGCTATTTTGTGGCGCTTGAGCAAACGGCCTATGACCCGCAAGCGGCAATCACCGAGTCAGCCGCGCTTGAAGGCTGGGTTGAGTGGGCTAAGTCCAGCGGCTATGCGCCTGAGCAGTTAATTCAAGACATCTCGGCGTTATCGAGCCAAGCTCAGGCTGAGCTACTGAACCAAACCAGCGAACTGGCGCAAACGCAAATCAACGAGCTAATGCAAGACAAAGACCCATCCAAGCCGCTTCGCTGGGGTGATGTTCACCAAATGCAGGTTCAGCACGTTTTAGGTAATTTGCCGCTTCTGGGTAGCCGTTATCAGTTTCAGCGCTTCGGGGTTGATGGACATAACCAGACAGTGATGAAAACATCCGCAGGTGTCATCGCCGAGCCGCATACCGTTCGTTATGGCTCGCAATCTCGCCATGTCTCTGATTTGGGCGATATCAATGCGAACTATTTTGTGCTCTATGGCGGGCAAGATGGCCAGCTATTGTCTGAAAACGCGCTGGATCAGGTGCCGATGTGGCAAGAAGGCCGTTATATTCAGGTGCCGCTGGAGCTGGATCAGATTCGAGCTGTATTTACTCGTAAGACACTGTTTTCGCCACGATAAACCTGGCTTGGTTGCTTTAAAACGGGATTTCGTACAAAGCCCGTTCGCATAAAAAAAGGCATGGCGTTTACACACCATGCCTTTTTGCTGCTGTATTTAGCGAGCGGTTTAGCTGATTGACAGCAACTCCACTTCAAATACTAGTGCTTGGTTCGGGCCAATAGTTGGGCCAGCGCCTTGAGCACCATAAGCAAGATCCGCAGGGATAAAGAAACGGAATTTCTCGCCCACTTTCATTAGCTGAACGCCTTCTGTCCAACCTTTGATCACTTGGTTTAGACCAAATGTAGCTGGCTGACCGCGCTCTACCGAGCTATCAAACACGGTACCGTCTGGAAGCATACCGTGGTAATGAACGGTCACTTGCGTTGTTGCGCTTGGCGAGTCGCCTTCAAACTTAGCTTGCAATACTTCGTATAAAATACCGCTTTCGGTTTGGCGAACGCCTTCTTCTTGAGCTTTTGCTGCAAGGAATGCCGCGCTCGATTTTGCGTTTTCTTCGCCTGCTTTTTGCATTTTTTCCATTTGCTCTTGCTGCGCTTTCATTTGCGCGGCTTGGATTAGCTGCTGCATGGTTTCAGGTGGAACGCTAGGTTGCTCGCCAGAAAGCACGTCAGACAACCCTTTCGTAATTCCGTCAATTGAAATTGAGCCAAAATCTGAACGCAGTTGGCTGCCAATATTAAAACCTAGGCTATAGCCTAAATCGTAAGCATCGTTACTCATAAAACACTCTTTTTTTCAATGAGTTGGCTATGCTACTGGTTTATAGTCAGTTTGCAAGTCTCGATTCAGCGCGTCTTGTGAGTGGATTTGAGCGACAGAACAAAAACTAACCTAATTTTTACATCGCTTGCGATAGTATCAATACTAAACTTAAAACAAAGGAAACATTTTCCCATGAAAAAATTATTACTCATTGCTACTGCGACAGCGTTTTGTGCATCAGCATTTGCCGAGCACCACATGGAGTCTGCCGAAATGGCGAAAGAAGAAGGCATTCAAGCGGCTCAAACCGTGCAGGGCAAGGTAAAAGACACCATTGAAGGTGAGATCGGCGATAAGAAGAAGCTATCTCTCGAAATGGCAGAAGAAATGCAAGATGAAGCTCATGGCATGGGCGATCACAGCGAGCATGCTTTACCCCATAAGCACGACGAATAATCGTCTATCTAAAACCATTTAAACAAAATAAAAAAAGCTGGGCAGATGCCCAGCTTTTTTATTAGCTATATTGAAAAAACTTTCATTTTCAGCATGAATGAAAACGGGCAGCTCTGTGTGAGGTTTTCTGTTACATATAGGCAATTAACAACAAAAATGATAGTTTAAAACCATAACTAAAATTGGAGACATTATGAAAAAAATAGGTTTAGCTATCTTTTTGACTGGCATTTCTTTTACAGCTTTTGCAAATCACCACAAAGAAATGGGCCACGAAATGCATCAACACGGCGTGGAATCCGCTGAAATGATGAAAGAAAAGGCGAAAGATAAAGGAAAAGACATGCAAGCAATGGCTAAGGAGAAAAAGGAAAAAGCCGAACATCATATTCACGAGCATAAAGAAAAGCACAAAGAAAAAGTCGCTAAAGACAAGCAAAAACTAAAAGAAAAGAAAGAGCAAATAAACGATGAACTGGATGAAGATGCCGAAGAGTTCAAAGATAAGACAAAACAAGAAAAAGAAAAAATTAAACGCGTTGAAGTTGAAAATGATGAAGAAACTGTTGAAAAAGAGCCCAAGCAAAATCAATCTGAACGCGCAGAAATTGCCAAAGAAACCAAAGGGAAAAAACCTTGGTGGAAATTTTGGGGGGAGTAATTATAAACTTGAACCCGTTATAAGTTTAAAAAGCTGGGCAGATGCCCAGCTTTTTTTTTATTGATCGTTCCGTCTTATCAGCGCTTGCTAAAAAAGCGTAGATTCTTGTAGGAACTTAAGCGCTAACTGGAAAGTGTTGGTTTAGCCATGACAGCTGCAACGCCAAATTTTTCTCAAACCACTGCCCAACATAAATATCAAAATGCCCCGTCTCAAGCTCTACCAATGTGCCCTTTCCTATTTGCTGGGCATATTTTAATGTTGGCTTCACGGGCGCCACACTGTCTTTTAGGCAAGCGATGACTAAGGCCGGAACAACGATACGCTTAGCGGCAAGCCCAGGGAAATAACGCGTAATATCAAAGGCGAAGCGAGCGGCGACATAGGGCTTAGATAAGTCATCGGCTGATTTGAGTTCATTATAGCCTTGCATCACATCAGGGGCTGTCATTAGAGCAGCTTGCCCGGGCTTACCCGCCAGATTAATGCGCACAGGCTCTTTTTTAAACACGGAGCTTAGCACATCCGCAACGCCTTTAAGCGTGACTTGTATAGAGCTAAGCGGATTAAGCGCCAGCGATGAAGCCAGTCCGTTCGTAAATGGGCATTGAGAAATCACCCCCGCAATTTGATCCTGTAAATCCGCGCCAGCTTTTAAGACGTGGCCGCCGCTAAAGGAGGTACCCCAAAGAATAATTTGCTCACTGTTAACACGTGGCTCTGTTTTAAGAAAAGCGACCGCGTTTTTCCAGTCTTCGAGCTGCTTTTTCACGCTCAACAACTGTCTTGGCTCACCTTCACTGGCGCCAAAATGACGATAATCGAACACTAGACAGGCATAACCTGCGTCGCAAAATCGCTCGGCGAAGGCATCGAGACGCATGCCGCGAGTGCCGCCCAAGCCATGCGCCATCGCAAGAACAGGGGCTGGTGTTGCTGATTCAGGTAGGTAAAGCCAAGCGGCGCAGTGTTGGCCGCCTGAATTAAATGTGAGATCAAGTCGCTGCATAACGCGCTTCCTAGTGAGCAAAGAACAGCCGTTAGCATGAAGCAGGCGCTGATATTTTTCAACGCCTGTTGTGATGATCGCCTTAGCTGGCTTTCATGTCGATAACGAATCGATAATGTACGTCTGAGTTTTCCAGCCGCTCTAACGCCTCGTTGATTTGATCAGGTGTGATCATCTCGACTTGCGGGTAGATCGATTTTTCAGCACAAAAATCAATCACTTCTTGGGTTTGTTTAATGCCGCCAATCAGCGAGCCACTGATTGATTTGCGGCTGAATACTAAGGGCCCGGTATTAATTTCAGGGACAGGGCCGATCTGGCCCACAATAACCACGGCACCATCAACATCGAGCAGGTCGACATATGGCGCGAGGTCATGCTTTACCGGAACGGTATCAATGATTAAATCAAACTGCGAGCGCGCTGCTTTCATGGCTGCTTTATCGGTTGATAAGAGTGACTCATGTGCGCCAAAGGTTTTGGCTTCCTCGCCTTTTTCTTCGCTGCGAGTAATCGCTGTGACCTGAGCACCAAGGCCTACTGCCAGCTGCACGGCCATGTGACCAAGCCCACCGATGCCCACCACGGCAACACGGCTGCCTTCTTTGATGCCCCAGTTTTTGAGCGGCGAAAAGGTGGTGATTCCTGCGCAAACCAGTGGCGGCACTTTGCTTAAGTCCATTGACTCAGGAACGTTTAAGACAAAATGCTCGCGAACCACAATATGAGTTGAAAAACCGCCATAGGTGTAGCCGCCAGAAATCGGGTCTTCAGAGCTGTAGGTTTGCGTCATGCCTTCACGGCAGTATTGCTCCTCACCGTGGTCGCATTGGTCACAGGACAAGCAGCTATCGACCATACAACCCACTGCTGCAGCGTCGCCTT
>JBPEWS010000144.1:0-4786 GCA_052032465.1 Pseudomonadales bacterium | reverse complement strand
GTCACAGCATCCGCTCTGTATTGTGCTTAACTTTCTGTTACTTTTCCGCTAAAATGCGCGCACGAATGCGTCCATTGACTATCTCTCTGACGTAACTTTACTACAATTCAACCAGATGGAGTAACCTGTCGTGTTAGAAGCCTACCGTAAACATGTAGAAGAGCGCGCTGCGCTTGGCACTGTTCCTCAACCACTTTCAGCCCAGCAAACGGCTGACCTTATTGAACTGATCAAAAACCCTCCTGCCGGTGAAGAAGCGTTTGTTCTTGATCTGCTTAAAAACCGTGTACCTGCCGGTGTTGACGAAGCTGCTTATGTTAAAGCTGCTTTCCTAGCTGACGTTGCAAAAGGCAATGCCAGCACACCTTTGATCACAAACGTTGAAGCGGTAGAACTTCTTGGCACTATGCTAGGTGGTTACAACGTTGCTCCATTGATCGAAGCGCTAGACAACGCTGAGCTTGCTGAAACAGCAGCTGAAGCACTTAAGCACACACTATTGATCTTTGATGCGTTCCACGACGTAGAAGAAAAAGCAAAAGCTGGTAACGAGCAAGCTAAAGCCGTTATTCAATCATGGGCTGATGCTGAGTGGTTCACTTCACGCGATGCGGTTGCTGATAAAATCACACTAAAAGTGTTCAAAGTTCCTGGTGAGACAAACACTGATGACCTATCGCCTGCTCAAGACGCATGGTCACGTCCAGACATCCCATTGCACGCACTTGCAATGCTTAAAAACTCTCGCGAAGGCATCACTGCTGACGACGAAGGTAAAGTTGGCCCAATGCAGCTGATCAAGCAAATGGCTGAAGAAGACGACATTCCTGTTGCCTACGTTGGTGACGTCGTTGGTACAGGCTCATCACGTAAATCAGCAACAAACTCAGTTTTGTGGCACTTTGGTGATGATATTCCTTTCGTTCCTAACAAGCGTGCTGGCGGCTTCTGTCTTGGTGGTAAAATTGCTCCAATCTTCTTCAACACGATGGAAGATTCAGGCGCTATGCCAATCGAATGTGACACAACGTCAATGGAAATGGGCGATTTGATCGACCTTTACCCATTTGAAAAGAAAGTCACTAAACACGGCTCTGACGAATTGATCTGTGAATATGACTACAAATCTGAAGTTCTTCTTGATGAAGTTCAAGCCGGCGGTCGTATTAACCTAATTATCGGTCGTGGCTTAACTGCAAAAGCACGTGAGTCTCTAGGTCTTGAGCCTTCAGACAAGTTCCGCGCAGCTGTTGCTCCACAAGATAGCGGCAAAGGCTTTACTTTGGCGCAAAAAATGGTTGGTCAAGCTTGTGGCGTAGAAGGTGTTCGCCCTGGTCAATACTGTGAGCCAAAAATGACAACTGTAGGCTCTCAGGATACAACAGGTCCTATGACACGTGATGAGCTTAAAGACCTTGCATGTCTTGGCTTCCAAGCTGATCTTGTGATGCAGTCTTTCTGTCACACAGCAGCTTATCCTAAGCCAATCGACGTAGAAACTCAGCATACACTTCCAGACTTCATCATGAACCGTGGTGGTGTGAGCTTGCGTCCAGCTGACGGTATTATTCACAGCTGGCTAAACCGTATGTTGTTGCCAGATACTGTAGGTACAGGTGGTGACTCACATACGCGTTTCCCAATCGGTATTTCTTTCCCTGCAGGTTCAGGTCTAGTTGCTTTCGCAGCGGCGACAGGCGTTATGCCATTGGATATGCCTGAGTCAGTATTGGTTCGCTTTAAAGGCAAAATGCAGCCAGGTATTACACTTCGTGACTTGGTTCACGCTATTCCTCTTTATGCCATCAAAGAAGGTCACCTTACTGTTGAAAAAGCCGGTAAGAAAAACATCTTCTCAGGTCGCGTTCTAGAAATCGAAGGTCTTGAAGATCTAACAGCGGAACAGGCGTTTGAGCTTTCTGACGCATCTGCGGAGCGTTCAGCTGCGGGTTGTACAATTACACTTAAAGAAGAAAGCGTAGCAGAGTATCTGCGTTCTAACATCACACTATTGAAGTGGATGATTGCCAACGGTTACGGCGATGCACGCACTATCGAGCGTCGTATTGGCAAAATGCAAGAATGGTTGGATAACCCAAGCCTTATGCGTGCTGACGAAGACGCAGAATACGCTGCTGTTATCGAAATCGATATGGATGAAATCAAAGAACCAATCCTTTGCTGCCCGAATGACCCAGACGATGCGAAAACATTGTCAGACGTTGCCGGCGCTAAGATTGATGAAGTATTCATCGGTTCTTGTATGACGAATATCGGTCACTTCCGTGCGGCAGGTAAGCTTCTACAAGAAGTTCCTGCGGGTAGCCTTGAGACTCGTCTTTGGATCGCTCCTCCAACTAAGATGGATGAGAAGAAGTTGATGGACGAAGGTTACTTCAACATCTACGCGCAAGCAGGTGCTCGTACAGAAATGCCAGGCTGCTCACTTTGTATGGGTAACCAAGCACGTATCGCACCGAAATCAACAGCGGTTTCAACATCTACGCGTAACTTCCCTAACCGTCTAGGCCAAGGTGCTGACGTTTACCTAGCTTCTGCTGAACTTGCTTCAGTGGCAGCGGTTATCGGTAAGCTACCAACAGCTGAAGAGTACATGCAGTATGCAGGTAAGCTTGACTCAATGTCAGGTGAGATCTACAACTACTTGAACTTTGACCAGATGGATGAGTACCAAGACGTTGCTGATACCATCAAAGTAGCACAGTTGTCATAAGCCACTGCGCTAGGCTTTATAAAATAAGCCAAACACTTTAAAAAAGAGCTGGCCCTGCCAGCTCTTTTTTTTATGCCAGCAAGAAATCATCCATACCCTCTTTAAATAAACTACGTTAGAATTCCGCCTGCGTTAAACATCGAGAATCGAATGCCAGATATTGTTGTTATGTTTTTCCTTTTGGGACTGGTTGCAGGTTTATTAAGGTCTGACCTCACCATCCCCAAAGCGGCCTACGATACACTGAGCCTATTGTTAATGCTCTCGATTGGCCTTAAAGGCGGCCTTGCCCTTCATGATAACCTCGAGTGGAACCTGCTTCTTGAATTGGCGGGTGTCGCAACCATTGGTGTCATTATCCCGCTACTTATTTTTCCGATTCTACGCTTTGTCTGTCGAGCCGAAATAGCTAATAGCGCCAGTTTAGTGGCTCACTATGGCTCAGTTAGCGCGGGTACGTTTGCTGTCGTCATTGCCTATGCGTCCAGCAATAATATTCCGCTTAATGCTGAAACCACGCTCTATCTGGTCACACTTGAGCTGCCGGCCATTATTGTTGGCTTATTGCTTTATCGGATGTTCAGCCAGGAAAAGGTAGCCAGCCGCCAAATTGAGCTCTGGCATGAAACCTTAACCAACCGAGGCGTCGTACTGCTATTAGGCGGCGTTATTATTGGTTATATGTATGGCCCGAATTCAGGCGCCGATGTCACTTCGCTATTTACCAGCATGTTCAAGGCCGTACTTGCTTTATTCCTACTTGAAATGGGATTAACCGCCGCCGAAACCTTAAAGCCCATTCCTTGGGAGAAGTGGCGACTGCTGCTCTTTGCGGCCATCGCGCCCTTTGGTTTGAGCTTTGTCGGTATTGGCATCGGTTTAGCGCTGGGCGTTCCCGAGGGGTCCGTGCTGGTTTTGGCTTCATTAGCCGCCAGCGCCTCCTATATTGCCGCACCCGCAGCGATCAAAACCGCCATTCCTAAGGCCGACATTGGGCTAGCTATGCTGATGTCTCTGGGTATCACCTTCCCGATCAACGTACTGGTGGGCATCCCTATCTATCACGCGGTGATTCAACAGCTGTCATAACACAAACTACGGCCACCTGAAACAATCGGGTGATAGCCCGCTGTTAATTCGAGTGATCGACCCTTAGTTAAAAGGAAACTCAGGGTATCGCGCCGCGTAGCCAACCTTACTCGCGGATAAAGGCTGACGCACTTGCGTCGATGAAGTTGTGCGAACCGCACGTTGGTTTTGATGAAAGTTTAAGCAAGCTTCGTCCCATTCCAAACCCAAATATTCAAGCATGCGTTTGATCTGCTGCTCTGGGTTTTCAACTAAGGATTCATATTGAATATCCAAAAGCGATTCATTTGGCCCAGCGCTTTGCTTCCAATAGTCAACCAAGCCTTCGAAGGCGTCATAGACATCACCAAGTACATCCAAATCGTAGGTAAAGCTTAAACCGTCCGCAAAATACTGGCGATAGCAGCCCCAGAGGTTATCGGCTTTATTACGATGACAGACGATAATTTTCGCCTGAGGCAAAGCGCGGCGAATCACGCCAATCGCTTTATAGTTCATTAAGTTCTTGTCCGTAAAATAGCGCTGGCTTTGAAGCGATTGCGTACTTTGGATATAAAGCTCACCCAGCGTTTGCCAGTCCTGCTCATCCAACTTATTTGCCCATAATGGGAAATCATCGGACAAACGCTTGCGAGACAAAAGCTTGCCTGCGGCCAAAGGCAAAGCGCTAAGCTCATCACCCGCAATGACCGCTGGGTGACTGGATAAGATTTGCTCAACTAATGTTGTACCTGAGCGCGGTAAACCACAGATAAATATCGGCGTACTTGCCGCTGAATCTGTTGACGTGGCAATGGATTCAGCTTCAGTTTGGGCAGAAAATTGCGTGCGGATCTGCTCTATTTGCGCCATTTCTTTTGCGTGATCATAAGCTGAAAGCTCGCTCATCAACGCAGCGCCCTTATTCACTAGCTCATATTCTTGGGTATAGTCCTGCTGAGCCTCGGCACTTCTGGCTAAGGC
>JBPEWS010000143.1:0-2302 GCA_052032465.1 Pseudomonadales bacterium | reverse complement strand
GCTTTAGCAAACTCAATGAATGTCTGCACGTAGGTCAATTTATTACCATTGTCGTGGCTTTTACCGACCATGCTGTGGACTTCAACAGGTTTTTGCGAAATGAGTGCATCAATGGCATCAGTAAGCTGAATCTCACCGCTTTTATCGGGCTTAACCTGCTCTAAAAGACCAAAGATTTGATTGTCAAAGACATAGCGGCCAACAATCGCCAAGTTAGAAGGCGCATCTGCTAAGTCTGGTTTTTCCACAAAGCCCTTAACAGAGGTTGAAGCGCCCGCTGTCAGCTCGCCATCAATATCGGCAATACCGTATTTGCTGACATCTTCATCCGCTACAGCTTCAACAAGAATTTGGCTGGCTGCTGTATCATTAAACAATTTGACCATGGCAGCCAAGTTATCGGTTTCAAGGCTGCTCTTAAAGGGGTTAATGACCACATCAGGCAGTAGCACAGCAAAGTCATCACTACCAACTATAGGTTGTGCACAAAGAACGGCATGGCCTAGGCCTTGGCCTTTGGCTTGTCGGACGGATGTAAAGTGAACATCGACAGGAAACGGATTAATCGCCTCAAGCAAAGCCGTTTTTCCTTTGGCTTCAAGCTGCGCTTCAAGCTCGGCATTAGTATCAAAGTAATTTTCGATGCTAGTTTTTTGAGCATGATTAACAAAAACAATTTTTTTTATGCCGGCAGCAATAGCCTCTTCAACAACATAATGAATTACCGGCTTGTCGAGTAATGGGATAAGCTCTTTGGGAATGCTTTTCGAAATAGGCAACATACGTGTGCCAAAGCCTGCTACTGGGATTACCGCCGTTTCAATCATTACTCGTCCTAAATATTTTTTTGATTACCCTATTATTACTGTAATCACCCAAATGTGAAGTGTGATACAGAAAATTTAATCAAATTGTTATATTTCGTGAATTTCATCTTGATCAGAAATAATCCCGGTTTGAATAAGCTCTTCAACTTCGACCGCATCAAAACGGTAGACCGTTGCACAAAATTCGCAATGGCTTTCTATGACCTTTTGATCGTTCATCAAGCCGCGCAGTTCATCGGCCGGGAATTGTCGCAGCACGTCGACTAATTTTTGACGTGAGCAATTGCATTGAAAACGCACATCTTGAGCATCAAATAAAACCACATCTTCTTCTACATAAAGGTGTTGAATCAGCGTCGCCGTATCCCAGCTTAGCGCTTCTTTGTCTTGCAGTGTGTCTGAGAGCTGCTCAATACGATTCCAGCCATCATCATCTTCGCTGATGGAAACCTCCTGAGGCAGTTGCTGTAGCAATAGCGCCGCGGCTTTTTTCTCTTGCGCATCAAAATAGGTGTAAAGGCGGGTAGGTAACTGCTCAGATTGGGCAAAATACTGCTCAATATTTTTTGCCATCGACGAGCTGTTTAATTCGACAATACCCTGATAACGCTGTCCTTTATCGGGAGAAATGGTCACAACACATTGACCGTTTTTGACCCAATCGATCGTTTGGCTTTCATGGCGAGCATAGCCTCTAAAGGTAAAATCATGAGTCGCTTCAACGAAAATAATATCCGACATGGACTGGCTTTGAGCTTGGATGGATAGCTTTCCCTCAAATTTTAAAGCGCTGGTTAGCAAAACCGTGCACATCAGCGTTTCAACTAAGAGCTGCTGGACCACTGGGGGATAATCATGGGCGGCTAAGAATTGCTCGATTTGATCATCTAACTGGCAAAACTCAGCTCGAATGGCTAAGTCTTTAAACATAAAACGTTGTTTACTATTTTTCATAAAAATCGCTTAATTGGGGGGATAATGTTTTAATTTCGCCAATTGTCGGCGAATTTTCTTATTTGGTTTTTCATTTGAAACGGGCTGAGAGAGGCGGCTTGCGCGCTGCATTTGTGCAACGGCTTTACGCTTTTCTTGGCTTTCGGCTGTTTCTTCGTAGAGCTCGACGGCAATACTGGCGCTGGTGCGTTTATCGTTGAGGCCCTGAATGACAACTTCGTAAGTATAAGCCCCTTTCTTGATTGTTACAGTATCACCAATGCGCACCTCACGCGAGGCTTTGCAGCGCTGATGATTAACTTGTATGTGGCTTTTTCCTATGGCGTCTTGAGCGATAGAGCGCGTTTTAAAAAAACGTGCGGCCCATAACCATTTATCAATTCGCAAGCTCTCCATTTTGTTATGACTCCTCGGGCGTTGATTGCGCTGATCGTGCTAATGGCGCCAACCATTGGCTAATCGGCTTTTCAAGCTCGTCGAGAAAACGAATTTGCTCAAATGCTGAGCTTTCCACGGGTGGT
>JBPEWS010000142.1:0-2478 GCA_052032465.1 Pseudomonadales bacterium | reverse complement strand
TTGAAGTCGCGCTGCCACCCGGTCGGTAAGCTGGTACGGCTGCCATCTATTTGCTTTATTGAGGTTTTCACGGCTTTTATGGTCGGGCCATATTAAGCGGCTAGATTGACTCTATACTAGTCCTATATGATCTTCTTCAATCTAGTTAACTGTTAGAACTAGCCCTCAACTTAGAGAGGTCTGATAGTGTCCAGTGAGAAAAAATGGGAAAGCTACGAGGAAGTTGCTACCCACTTACTTAATCAGTACGCCGACCATTTTGGGGTTGGCTATTTTGAGGGAAAACAGGTTGTGCCTGGGAAAAGTGGCACATCATGGGAAATAGATGCCAAAGGGTGCTCTCAGAATGGCAAAAGCATCATCGTTGTCGAATGCAAGCGACATACAAAGCAAGGAATTAATCAAGCCATCGCTGGAGCCTTAGCCTTTAGCATCCAAGATGTCGGTGCGGAAGGCGGCATTTTAGTGTCACCGATAGGGCTGCAAAAGGGCGCAAAAATGGTTGCTTCAGCAAGCAACGTTATAGAAGTGAAGCTAGATGAAAACTCCACCACTCAAGATTATGTTCTCAGCTTTTTGAATCAAGTATGCGTGGGCACGTCAGCATCACTGCGCGTTACCGATAGCTATAATATTACCGTAAAAGATGAGCATGGAAATATCATCGATACTCGGGAAGGCTAGTTCTAACCAAGGGCTGCAGCGGACCGTTTTTCCGGCGCGCTGCGCCTCCAAATCGGCCGCTGAGACCAGGCGTTAGGCGAACAAAAATTAGCAGGTATATAAACAATGAAAACTCAATATTACACTGCCACAAGTCTTGATGGATTTCTCGCGACTGAGGATGATTCTCTTGATTGGCTTTTCCCTCTTGGGGAGCTTAACAATTCTAGTTATCCAGAATTCATATCTGAAGTAGGCGCGTTAGCTATGGGGTCAGCAACCTATGAATGGATGGTGCGCCATGCTGAGCAGGTAGCTAAAGAGACCGGCTCACCGTGGCCTTACAGCCAACCAGCATGGATATTTTCAAGTCGTAAACTGCCTATGATTGATGGAGCAGATATCCATTTTGCAAATGGAGATGTACATCAAATTCATAGAGAAATGAGGGGTGCGGCCAAAGACAAAAATATTTGGGTTGTGGGTGGTGGCGATCTGGCTGGTCAGTTCTATGATGCAGGGTTACTGGATGAAATTATTGTTCAAATTGGCTCTGCCACCCTTGGTAAAGGCAAACCCCTTTTTCCGCGCTGTGTTTTAAGCCCAACACTCCAGCTCATTTCCGTTCGCCAGTTGGGCGTAGGTATGGCTGAGCTACGTTATGAAGTGCATAAAAGTGTTTAGAGTATATGCGCCTAACAAGTCAATCAACTTCGCGCCTACGGCGCCGGACGCAGCAAAGCTGCGCCGGTTATTGAAGCGTTAGGTTTCAGGTGCCAGCATGACGCACACCTATTTCTCTCAACGCACGGGGAAGAACCCAAACCTTTCCGGGTTGCCCCTTTCTGACGTCATTGATTTGTTCAAGCGGGTTTACGATCAATTGGCGAATGACGGCTACTTCGATGAAGCCTTCGGGTTCTATTGCGTCGATGCAGGTTGGATTCCTGGCAAGGTGCGTGATGTGGAGCTCGAGATGCTTCTGACTATCCGAAAGAAGCACTTGTGGCCCATTGCGAACTACGCGGACAGCTACTCCGAAGACGACCTTTTTGATGTGGTTGAGTTCCTATACCAGCACGTTTCAAAACCCGTCGACGGCACAATGCATAGCTATAACGAGTGCGGGATGCATTGGGAAACCTTCAACCGGAAGGAAGGGCAGGCAACCTTTGCCGAGAAGGCTAATAGCATCCTTGGCCATTACTGCGAGCCGTTCGAGTTTTCTGATCGCGGAGAGGTCCTACACAAGCCAGAGGCAGGGTTCGAGAAGATCTTCGATGCGGATGTGCCGACTGACGATGAAAATATTCAGAAGCGCATTGATTCCGCGGTCCTGCGATACCGCCGGCACGGCTCAACGCTGGATGATCGGAGGCAGGCCGTTCGTGACCTGGCCGATGTTTTTGAGTACTTACGGCCTAAGGTCAAGAAGCTGCTAACCAAATCAGACGAAAACGACCTTTTCAATCTAGCGAACAACTTCGGCATTCGGCACCACAATGAGCAGCAGAAGACCGGCTACGATGCTGCGCTCTGGCTCAGCTGGATGTTCTACTTCTATTTGGCTACTTTGCATGTCGTGCTGCGGAAGATTGGTAGTGAACGGAAGGCTGAAACCTAACAAATCGCTGCAGATGACGTTTGACCCGCCACCCACTTTTGCTGCCGCAAAAGCGAGCGTCGCCTCAAACGCACCTGAGCTCAGGCGTTATGCCTAAAGGAGCAGGTATATGTATATAGTTGGCGACACGGTATCGAAAAGAAAGAAATGCTTAGCATCGCTAGTTGAAAAGCATCTTATTAGCTTGGGCC
>JBPEWS010000141.1:0-2003 GCA_052032465.1 Pseudomonadales bacterium | reverse complement strand
AGGGTTGATGTTTTTATCACTAAGGCATGACCCTAGCGTTGGGCCCGGTTTTACAGGCGCTGTGCTGTGGACATAGTGAAGCTCGATGGTGTCACCTGGCTTTAATGAGCCATACTTGCCTGAACAAACAGCTTGATCAAGTGGAGCAAGTTCAGCATCTGAAAGCGTACCAGAATATCCAAAACCCGTGTAAAGACCAGTTTTTTCATCTTTTGTTGGTGTGGTAAATTCGCCGCCTTTGTGCTCAGCGCTTGTGTGGAAGTGGATATTACACAAGTTCATTTGTTGATAAGCTGGCGCTTCATTGAAAACGACCGTATTACGACCTTCAATTGAGTCAATATCGCGAGGCGACTGAGGGCCAAAGCCTTGGCCTAGGGTGTTTTGCGATAGGTTAGCGCGTTGTTGTGCGAGGCTTTCGTCAGCGTCGATAAGTACATAGCTATCTTCAAGTGCTACAACTTCTTCATCAGTGATGTTTTGGCAGCCTGAAAGCATAATAGAAGAGCTTGCCAGTGCCACCAATAGCGATTTTTGAGTAAAGCGATTCATAGTGAACTCCTGAATTATTTTGTCTCAATATGTTAAGGAATTTCCTGAAAATTACCAGCGGCCCAAAGCTTTCGCCCACATAGCCCGTGGATGTCCGTAGATTTTTGTAGATAAGCATGGGTAATGATCACGCCTTGTTCATTATTTGCCGATTAATGTGAAGCTATTGTGTAACCCTAATGGAATGTTTATGAATGAGGATGTGACAGGTCAAATCGACTTAAACCCAGCTTTGATGCTAGAGAGGTTGGATAATTGGCTGGATGCCATTGTGAAGCTTTTACCGAATTTAGTCGCCGCGATTATTGTCTTGGTGATAGCCTATTTGATTGCGGCTTTGATTCGTCGATTGATTGTCTCATCAGCCAAACGAAAAAGCCGTGATAACTTAGGCGAAAATTTAGGTGGGCTAGCTCGCTTTACGGTGATTATTTTAGGTTGGTTATTGGCCGCTACGATTGTGTTTCCATCACTCAGTCCGGGTGATTTATTCGCAGGTTTGGGCGTTAGCTCGGTGGCCATTGGTTTTGCATTTAAAGATATTCTTCAAAACTGGCTAGCTGGCTTGCTTTTACTGATTCGCCAGCCCTTTGAGATAGGTGATCAGATCATCATTAACGGCTATGAAGGGACTGTCGAGCAGATTGAGACCCGCGCTACGCTAATTAAAACCTATAGCGGTGAGCGTGCCGTAGTGCCAAATAGCGATATTTATACCAATGCGGTATTGGTTAAGACGGCTTTTCCCATCATTCGAAGTCAGTACGATGTTGGCATTGGCTATGGCGATGATATCGCTGAGGCAACCGATGTGATGATTCAAGCGCTGAAAAACGTGGCCGAGATTGATCACTCAAAATCGCCCGAGGTATTGGTTTGGGGGCTCGATGCGAGTTGGGTGACATTGCGTGTTCGCTGGTGGACCAAAAGCCCTAGAGCGGAGGTGGTCAATGCTCAATCCAAGGTGATAGGCGCGATCAAGCATGCATTAGATGAAGCGGGAATCGATATGCCGTATGAAACGCGAGTACAACTGTTTCATGACCAGACAGAAGCGATCGATGGTGATAGAACGGCTCAGCGAGAGGGCTGGCCTGCGCCAAAGTCGGGTTCAATTCAACCGCGTTGGAAAGTGCGTCAGGACAATGAATAGATCCTGCAAAAAAGCCGACCTTAAGGTTTTAGGGCTTAGGATCGGCTTTTAAAGTGCAGGGTTAGTCGGCGTTAGCCAAGATAACCGTCGAGGTCTTCACTGATTTTTTCGAGCCACTCGGCAAATTGCTGAAGATCAAAGCCATCAAATAAACGGTGGTCAAACATGACCAGAATCGGGATGTATTCAAATTCGACAAGTTGGCCGTCAACAATGCGTGGCTCCTTAGCTGGACCATGAATGCCGATACGGTGAATGCTGCGCATAAATTGCATGGCAAAGCGTGTGATGACAAATT
>JBPEWS010000140.1:0-1724 GCA_052032465.1 Pseudomonadales bacterium | reverse complement strand
CGCCCACCAAGCGTGTAAAGTGTTCAAAAACAAGGCTTGGCGTTAGATCACGCATACAGCCTTCGCATTCAGGGCGCGGGTCGTGCTTACCGGGCGTGCACAGCGCAGGGTAATGCAGCACTTCGCTGGTTGTTAAGCCTGTTTTTAGGTAAGGCTGAGTTGAGCCGAAAAGACACAGCGTTGGGGTTTTGGCCGCATGACCCATATGGGTTAAGCCAGTATCTACGCCAATAACACCGCTGGCGTGGTCAATAATTGCGCTGGCCTCCAGTAAGCTGGTTTGTCCAACTAGGTTGATTATCGCGGTGCCTTCGGTAATTTTGGCCGCATGGGCAATATCCGCAGGGCCACCCAGCATAACAATAGGTAGGCCTAGCTGGGCTAGCTGTTCGGCTAATTGTTGCCAATAGTCATCAAACCAGTGCTTTTGAGGACGCGTAGTAAATGGGCAGATCACCCAGTAGCGCTTGTCTTCAAAGGCTTGTTTGAGTTTGCTTTGGGCGGATACCCATGTTTGCTCAGAGTAGTGGTTTTTTAGCTCAAATTGGCTTAGGCCAGTAACATGCTCAGTCATGCTGCGATACTCAGAGCTAATCATTTGCGTATCGCCAAGTTGGCGTGAAAGGGTTTCGTGCACCAACCATTGGCTGCCTTCTTTAGAGCCAAGGCCGATGATTTTTTTTGCCCCTGATAGTTTGGCTAATAAGCCAGATTTCATCAGCCCTTGAAGGTCAAGGCACAGGTCAAATTGTTCAGCACGTAGCTGGGCTTTAAGGGCTTTATATTCTTTATGAAGCGAAGACCAGGCTTTGTTTTTCAGCTGCTGCTTAAATTGGTTTTTATCCCATGTGATGATCTGATCCACATTCGGATTTTCAAGCAATAAAGCTTTATTTTCAGGCTGGACAAGCCACGTGATTTTGGCTTCAGGTTGCCATTGTTTTAGCGTTTCGGCAATGGGCGACGACATGACAATGTCGCCAATTGCGCTTAATCGGATAATTAAAATATTCATGCTTCAGAAACCTGTTTAAAAAACTGAAGATACTGAACGGCGCTTTCATCTAGGTGAAAACGTTGGGCTGAAGCTTTTGCTTGTTGGCTATAGTCTGGCCAGTCAGCGTTTAAGCGCTCAATTATGGCCTGGCCTAGCGCCTCAGCATCGCCAACGGCAACTAATGGCCCAAGCGCGCCATCTTCAAGGATGTCTCTCGGCCCACTTTGGCAGTCCGTCGAGACAATTGGCGTCCCCACAGCCAGTGATTCTGCCACCACATTGCCAAGCCCTTCCCAAGCCGATGAACAAACAAAGCAGTCAGCTTTGGCTAGCCATGCGGGCAAGTTGGTTTGAAACGGCTGAAAGTCCAGCGAGGATTCAACGCCTAATTCTTTTGCTAACTCCATCAGAGCGGTTTTTTGCTCGCCTTCGCCGATAATAATTAAGCGCAGCGGTTGTTGTTGATTCGCGATAGCAAATGCGCGCACCAGCGTCATAAAGTCTTTTTGCGCGGTAAGTCGTCCAGCTGCCATTAGTACTGGGTGCTTGCGATCTTTTAACCAAGCATGATCCACGGGTTGCTCAGCGTTTTGATAGATTCGTTCATCGAATAACGCATTGGGCAAAGCCTTGTGCATTTTCGGCATTGCTTGACCAATCACCTGCTGGATGTCATCAACGACACCCTGAGAGACGCCAATAATGGCATCAAGCTGCGGGTAGTATT
>JBPEWS010000014.1:0-2765 GCA_052032465.1 Pseudomonadales bacterium | reverse complement strand
GCCCACATAACCTAAATCCGCATCATCGGCTTTGCCACGGAAATACTTTTTGCTGTTTATTTTAGCGTACTTTTTCTTTACTTTGACGGTCATAACTCTCTCCTTGAATTAACTGTATTGAAAATGTAACACGTTTATTTACATTTTCAATCACTTATTTAAGGGAGTTTAATCAAGGCGACTCAAAACCAGTCACCTTTCGGCTAAGAGCTTTGGTCTTTAGCTAAGGTGAGAACTGGCCTCCAGAGGCAATACACGCCTGACGAACACGCTCAGCAGAAGTGCCCGGAGAATAGGTGGTTTGCCCGCCCAAGCTACTGCTTTGCGAACAGCTCGGGCCTTGTTTGGGACAGCTAGAGAGCAGTTGATTACCGCCTTGCTGGCACTGATTTTTGAACTGCTGGACTTTATTCGCGCTATTGAGCCGATACTCGATACAAATATTTAAGCGCGGATCGCGACATGCAAAATTATTGCCTCCAAGCGCACTGGTCACTGTGCTGCCTGCCGAACTGGATGGGTAGTTGGGAATGCTTGAGGATATAGTGCCTGCCATTGCCGATGCCCAGCTATCACCTTGATCCACTCGTTGGGCCACATTGACTGCATTATCAGCTGCTTGTTCAGCTGACAGTGTTCCATTAGCCACCGCGCCCGCCTGCAGGGCTATCGCGGCGACACCTGCAAACCAGCCTGAGTCATTTTGTTGCTGTTGACGTTGAGCCTCAGCGAGTCGTCGTTGCTCCTCATGCCAGCTAGCAATGCGATTGTCCATATCTTGGTCAATGTCTTGCACGCGAAGCTCAATGGCTTTCATCGATTGGGTCACTGCGTTGACCGCTTGGCTATTTGCTGGCTGTTGCTCGCTTAGCGCCTGCCACTCACTGCATTGTGCAAAACGCGATTGCTCACGCTTTCCTGCTGCCTCAAGCAAAGACTCCGAAGGCAGCTGATAGCAGCCCGCGTTTGTCACTGAGCACTGGCAAAGCTCATTTAATCGCTGACTCATTTGGCGCTGATCAGCTAATGCCTGTTCCAGCTGAACTTGCTCTCGGCCTGCATAAATATTATCTAACGTAGTATCTAAACCCAGTGCCGATGATTGACCGGTGTTAAGGCCTTGTTGCGCCTGATGAGTGCTTTGTGGCTTCTGTGTATCACCCGCCATTAAATCATCTAGGCTCAAGCCAGAGGGCTGAGCGACGTGTTCAGCTTGACTCGCTTGTGCAGCATGAGCGGCTTGCGCAGGTTTTGACTCCTTAACGGCTGAGGGGCTCTGCACTTCATTACCCATGAGGCCATCCAGTGTTAGCTTGGCTCGATCAGCCGCAGCTTCAGGTAAAGGACGAGGCCAAGTCTTAAACCATGACTCGATACAGCCATAGTGTTGCTCACAATGCGCTTCAACCCGTTGATAATCTGAAAAGCTAATCGCTTGACTCTGCTCTCGTAGCTGAGTTCGAATATGCTGGCACATCCAGTCTTGGCATTCGGTGTATATCGCATCATTTCGGCCATAATATCGAACAACACGCTGATCCGTCTCAAGCTCAAGCGGCTGACCTTGCTCCTGACTATACGTTTGCAATGCAGCAGCGGCAGAGGACGCTTCAGGTAGCGTTCTCACCGTTTGGCAAAATGGCGTATTTTCATTTAACCAGTCACGGGCAGATGATAAAAAATCAGGGATCGAATCAACCATGTAGCCATGACAGGCACTTCGAATAGTGGTATCTAGCTGCGTCTCGAACGCAAGGATATCCTCACTTGAAGAAGACTCTTGAGCAACGCTTTGCCTTGTAATGGCGCTTAAAAGCACGAGGAGACACAAAAGCACGGCAACGCTAAGTGAGCTTAGCGAATCGGCGGCTACTTGTGTTTTTTGTGCTGTGGCGTTCATAACCGAGATTCAGCCTGATTAATTAAGTCCAGCGCTTTGGTGTAGTGAGTCGCTGTTGCACCTTGCTCGCTGACATATTCGTAAAGTTTGCTAAGCGCGAGCTCAGGTTGGTTGGTCTTGAGCAACGCCTCGCCATAAAAGTATTTTAGCGATGGATCCGTTTCAACAGGCAAAGCTTCAAGTTTAGGAAAAATCTCCAACGCGGTTGGGTAATCACTTTGCTTTAACGCCGTAGACAGTTGCACCATGTATTTGTCTTTTCGCACATCCACAGGTAAAGAGGCTTCGAGTGCCTGAAGTTGCTGCTTTTTAGCTGCTTCTTGGGCGAGCTGCTGTTGCGTTCTGTTTTCGATCTCCGATTTCACCTGGGCAAGATCGCCCTGCCAGTCAGGCATTTTCTTTGGCTCGTTGTATAGGTCATACCATATCCAGTCGAGTTCTTGCGTCTGGGTTTGCGCTAGACGGCGAATCTTAGCCTGCTTTGACTGAAGACAGGCCGAGCAACTTGCCCACGATGTGCTGATTCGACCCGACGCATCCGTTGATCGATCCTTTGGCAACTGCGCATAGAGATAGGCGCTATCATTTTCATTATCATCAAAATTAATGCGAATCTCGATCCACTCTCCCCAGCTGTCTACAATCCAGTTTTGCGCTCTGATGGGGTAAATATGGGCCCGATAAAACATCTCGTCTCCGACTTCTTGAAGCTCAAGCGCCATGTCCAAAACGATTAAATCTCCATCAATTTCAGCTCGCCACCAAAGGCGGTTCGGCTCGACTGAGTCGCCAATTTGACGAGTTAAGAAGTATCCTTTGGGAGGCAAATCCGTTTGCGTTTTAATAATGCTGGTTGTCTGGCCAA
>JBPEWS010000139.1:0-4728 GCA_052032465.1 Pseudomonadales bacterium | reverse complement strand
TCGACTTCTCTTCAATCAGCTCAACCTGCTGCACTTTAGCGTTAAAATAAACACGATGCTCTAATCTTCCTACCACCGTTTGCTGAGCATTGAGTTGTTGCACCTCGATGAGGTTTGCACCCGCTCGAATTGGAACACCGCCCCAAGTGCCGATAGCCGCATCACCCGATCGGTTTTTATGCACTTTGCCACGATAGACAGGGTTCACCGGCTCGCCATTTACTAAAACAGCAATCGCTGCATGTGAAGGATAGCTTACAGCCAAGTCTAAAACTGGTAGGTCAGCATAAGGCTGGTCAGGCTTCAGCAAAGCCAACTCGGCAGCTACATCTGCGAATGGATTTAGTTCTGCTTGGTCTGATTCAGCAGAATCATCTGAGCCACTTGAGAGAAGCGCGCTATCAGTCGCCGCTTTTGGCTCCATCTTAACGTAAAAGTCTGCACGCCAGAGGCTACCACCTGATAGATCAACAAATTGCGAGAACGCTCGACCCGCAAAGCGTGTATCTTGGTCACACGGCACAACTGTCATGCCATCAGGCAGGCTGTCCACATCCAACTGAACAACATGGCTCTGATTATCAATGCCGTCAAAGTGGAAGCGCCCCTCGTTATCCGTTAAGGCATAGGTTCCATCTTCTAAGAAGATACGAATATCACCCAAGAATGCACCCAACTGACGAGCCGTATCTTTGCTATCGTAATACCATGTTTTTTGCTCAACCTGTTGGCCAATCAATGCGATATGCACCTGATTGTAACGGCCTTGCCCTGTTGCATCAGCTTCAGCATTAAATTCAAAGTCCAGCGTGACTGCCGCCTCTGGCAATAAGGCTTTAATATCACTCATAATGGCTTCAACAATCACATTGTCTTGTGCGCTTTCGCCTAAACGATTCACCAAACGCAACTCAACCGCATCAACCACAGATTGCTCAGGGTAATCGGCAATAAAGTCTGTAATCGCTTCACGCATTGGGTGTTGCGGCTCTTCAATCGCCGCCATCTGTTGAACACTATACGCTTCGGTAGGCAAACATTGGTTTAACCACACTCGACCGATCAACTGGTTAACATTTTGCTGAAGGTCATCAACCCAGAAGACTTTAGCGGTCGCGTTATTCGAGCGAACTTCGTAACGATCTTGAGCGTATACTCGGTTAATCAAGGTTTTACTTGAGGCACTACTAATGATCTGCGCCACATATTGAACCGTGATACTCTGATCAGAGCCAATATCGCCCACCTCAATACTGAATTGACGGCCATTATCCGCAACTTCTGCTACAAGCGGCTGGCTGCCTCGGCTCAACTGCTGTTTAACACTCTTTTTCACCAAGCGCATTCCAGCAGGCAATTGGTCATAAATCACCACCTGCTCTTTGGTGATCAACGGATTAATATTACTCAACTTCACTTCATATTGAACAAAATCGCCTGTTCCCACAAACTGCTGCTGAGTTGTTTTTTCAATTACTAGGTCGGTATTAAGACCCGGCGCTTTAATACTGTCTTTTGGAATATCAACATTCAGTGGCGGCCCTAAAGACACGTTGAATGGCAGCTCATAGGAGCCATCTTCCAGAGGGCTAAAACGCTGGCCATTAACTTCACCTGCTTGGCTAAATGGCAGAACAGATGGCCCTTCAGTGACGCCATCGCCTTCAACAACTAATACATAGTCGCCCGGCGCAATCAAAGGAAAACGGAAACCGCCCTCAGGGAACTGCTCTGTATATGCACCTGCGGATACTTGCGTGCCAGATACCAGCTGGCTTGGCCATGGCGTTATGCCATCATCGGCATACACGGTAGCAGGCACACGGCTGCCATCAGGCTGGATTTCATATAAAGTCACGGTAAGGCTAGATAATGCCTCGCCAGATAAACTATCGTAAATCACCCCAAAAGGATCCACCAAAGGCATTGTTTGCGCTTGGTCAGTGGGATCCTCGGGGTCAATGTAATCAACCACCAATTGGCTGTCTGTTTCTGCTGTCAGCTGACAGTCGAAACTGGATGTTGGCAAAGCTGTACTTTGCAACACGCCTAAAAATGTTCCGGCATTAAGCCCTTGCTCAGTCAAAATCACGCGCTCTTCATCGCCGGAGGGTGAAGTCACTGTGACCGAAAGGGTTTCTTGTTTTTGTGTATTCAAATTCTGATCAGGATCTACCACTTGAATAAAGACAGGCTCGCCAGAGCGGAAAGAGTCACTCGGGCTTAGTGCCACAGCATCAGCTGTCGAGAACTCTTGCGATGGTGATGATTGACCATCAATCGAGCCTGCACTTGGATGTGAATAAGTCTCAAAAACCGAGAGTTGGTTTTGATCAGAAATACAACTGCGATTGATCGAGCTTGTAGACGTTGCATCTGAGTCGAGATTCAATCGGAAGGTTTGAATTTGTGCAGAAGTTCGCTGCACCGTTTTTATAATATCTACCGAATTACTGCGCACATCCAATGCTTGATCATTCCATGAAAACGCAGCCGAAGCTGTATTTTCAATAGATTCACCGATCTCCACCGCCAATGATGGCAGTGTTAGGCCGAGCATAACGCTGATGCCTAAAGTGTTCAGTGTCTTGGAAAGAAATCGCATAAAGAGTGTCCGCTTTTGAGCGAAACTTGGGCGGAGCGTAGCCCGCCCAAGACTTCAATCACTCGTATCTTCGGTCAGCTTAGTACTGAACTTCTGCTTGGAAGGTCATCGTACAGACCTCGCCACCCGCTAAGGTGTCACAAGTCACAGCCAAGGTCGGGTCACCCGAGTCATCTGGCGTAGCTGTACCTGCTGCGTCCGTATTATTACCAACCAGCGAACCTGCTTGATAAACAACGTCTGCTGCAACCAGCGTATCCGAAATCGTTACGTCAGTTGCTGTTGCTGCACCGGCGTCGTTACCGACTTCGATGGTGTATTCTACAATAGCGCCTGGGATCATTTTCGGATTCGTACAGCTTGGATCTGCCGTACATACAGGATCAGAGACGATGGTCACTGTCTTCGTTGCTGTTAAATCAGCTTTGAAGATGCGGTAAGCTGAACGGTCAGAATGCTCGCCATCAAATGCAGCGGCATCATCCGTACCTTGAGCATCAGCAAAAACGTATTCAACCGTTAGGTTGCCGTTCACTGATGAGTTATCCAACGTCGCGATCGCATTACCTGCGAAGTCTTGAGACGCTGTTGCGATCAGGTTAACGACCGTGATGTCATTGTTCACAAGGTTACCGTTAACGTCATTACCACCCAGCTCAGCTGGAATATCACAGGCAACATAAACCGTTTGGCTTGTTGCAGGTGCAAGTGTAATGCTGGTTAGCTCAGTACCAGAGGTCGTGTCCTCATAGATCTTACAGTCAGCTGAAGTAAACTCATCCGTCGCGTCGCCATTTGGCGTAGAGAATGGGTTTGCTGTACTGTTTGCAAGGTCATTGGTCGCTACGGTCAACGTGATTGTACCGTTAGAGAAGTTGCTGGTAATACCCGAACCATCACCACTAGCCACGTTATAAATCGTGTACGTTAGATAGCGGTCAGGAATCGCCACATTGGTGTTTGCCAAAGGTGCAACATCCACTTCTACGGTGTCATTCGTCTGAACGAAAAAGTTAATAATTTGGTCTTCTACAAAGATCGTATCTGCACCTTCGCCAGCACCAGGAGTGGCGTTGCCATCAGGTGAAGATTCGATATCTTCTTGGTCTACACCAGCAACTGAGTAATCAATTGTGGCGATATTGGTAATGTCATCACCAGCGGCTGCATGTACGACGGAGCCGTATCCGCAAGCTGCTGAGATAACCGCTGCGCTTAACAGGGTTTGAACACGTTTCATGTTATCTCTCCGAGTTGATTGAAGTGGCTGAATCTAACATTTCTGTCATTTCCAGCGTTTTGATTTTGGCCTTATACATCACTTGCCCTGTGGCCGTAGGTGCGATGGCGTCTTGAATGACCCAACGCAGGCGAGTGAAGTCTTTGGCTGAAGCAGGCACTGTATTGCCTTCCTCATCCAAAACGGTGAGCGCCTCTTTAGGCGCAAAATCTGATCCATTAACTGAAAACAGCACTTGGCACGGTTGGTCACACTGTGCACTGCCTTCAACATATAAAATATTATTTGGAATCTCATTGGTGATTCCAGCACCAGCATCTACAGCAACAGCAGAAATATTGCGATAGGTTGTGGTATAAACCACCGTGTCACCTGGTACCGCTTTGTCCAGCTCAACACGCTGAACCTCAACAGAGCCGTCTGCTTGAGCTACTTGAATTTCTTTTTCCGCGGTTAACGTCATTTCAACTTCACCGGCCGCCCAAGCCAATGAGCTGCTCAGTGCTACGACTAAACCTAAAAAACCAGAGATACTTACATGCTTCATAATTACCCTCTTTTGTGAGTTGCCTTATTCAACGCGCACATCAAATTGAATGTACCGCTGCTGATCTTTTACCATTTGTCCAAGCTCAACTTGGATCGCATCAGCTAATTTAGCTCCAGCATCGGCATCATCTTGATCCGATAAAGCCGCGCCATCTAACATTAACGTACCGCCTACATAACGCGTTCCCTCAGGAATCACGTCCGTAATCACAATGTCAGCAATGGTCGCTAACGCATTGACTTCGATCTGATAGCGCAAAATAGCACCGGCGTAGGGCGAGGCATTACCTTCATCATTTAGCACGACGGCCGATTTATTCAAAAACAATGGCGA
>JBPEWS010000138.1:0-1777 GCA_052032465.1 Pseudomonadales bacterium | reverse complement strand
TAGTGGCGCTTGGCGCTATGGCCACACACAGTGAACTGGTGATTTTTCGAAGTATCGGTATCTCGCTGGTGCGCATTTATTGGATGAGTCTTCGCCCCGCATTATTGCTCTGTTTATTGGCGCTGGCCGCAAGTGAATGGTTGATTCCCAAGACAGAGTTGATGATGGTGAACACCAAGTCGAAAATTGAAAATCCCGAGCGGGTATTATCGGTTCAAGAAGGGATCTGGCAAAAAGATGGCGACATGTTTTTCCACATTGATTTAGTTGAGCCCAATGGTCGTTTATTGGGTATTACGCAATTTAGTTTTGATGAGCAAGGGCAGCTGGTTGAGACGGGTAAAGCGCGAATGGCAAGCTTTGACGGCGAACAATGGACCTTACATGAGGACCAGCGCACGTTTTTTGCTAACCAGCAAATCGTTAATAGCATGATGGATCGTCGAGCGTGGGCGACATCACTGCGACCAGATCTGTTTCAGCAGTTAGTATTTGAGCCAAGCCAATTAGCGCCGAGTAAGCTATATCAGCACATTCAGCAAGTGAAACAACAGGGCTTGCGCACGGACGAGCTTGAGCTGTCATTATGGAATAAGCTCTTTCAGCCAGTGGTTGTGGCGATCATGGTGTTTATCGCCTTGGCGTTTATTTTTGGCCCGCTGCGCAGCGTTTCATCGAGTTTGCGAATTGTTACGGGTATCGTCGCCGGCCTGATGTACACCTACAGCCAAGAGTTCTTTACTCGCTTAGGCTTGGTGTATCAGGTCGAGCCCTTAATTAGCGTATTACTGCCGCTTATCTTATTTGGCTTGTTTGGCGCTTTTCTTATCCGCCGCGCGGGCTAAGTGCTTCAATCGCCTGAGCCAGCGCAAAATCTTTTTCCGACAAACCGCCCTGATCATGCGTGCTGAGTTTGATATCGACTTTTGAATAGCTATTGCTCCAGTCGGGATGGTGGCCCTGCGTTTCAGCCAGCAAGGCCACTTGACTCATAAAGCCAAACGCTTGGATAAAATCATCAAATTGCCATTGCTTATGGATGCATTCCGGTTGGCCGCCTTGAGCGTTGATCTTTGTCCACGCAGAGTGAGCGGCCTTATTCAGCTGTTTTAGGGCGTCGGAGGCCCAGTTGGGGTCGTTACGTTTATTCACTGGCTTTTGTAACAATAGTTCGTAGAATAAACAGTTTTAGACAGGATCCATCAAAATCCCATGAAATATAATGTCTACGGCATTGGTAATGCCATTGTTGATAAAGAATTTCGGGTTTCAGATGCGCAAATTGAAGCGCTTGGTCTGACCAAAGGTGAAGCAAAATTGGTTGAGCTGGATGAGCTAGAGCGCACATTAACCGTGTTATATGAAGCGAGTGAGGCAAAGCCAGCAGGACAATGTGGAGGTGGCTCTTGCGCTAATACTTTGGTTACCATCCAGCAGCTTGGCGGTAAAACGGCTTTTGCTTGCTCTGTTGGAGAAGATGAGCCAGGGACATTCTACGTGGACGACTTAGCCGATGCGGGTGTTAAGGTGCGTCAGGCGATTACCCATGCGGATAAAACCACAGGGCAATGCTTGGTGCTGATTTCAGAGGATGGTGAGCGCACCATGATGACCTATCTCGGCGCTGCTGCTGAGATTGCCGAAGAGGCGATTCACGGGCCGTCCTTATTGCAAAGTCGTTATTTATATATTGAAGGTTATTTGGCAGGTAGTGAATATGCGCAAAAAACCATCATTGCGGCCGCAAAGCTGGCGCAAAGTGGCCAAACCAAGGTCG
>JBPEWS010000137.1:0-3265 GCA_052032465.1 Pseudomonadales bacterium | reverse complement strand
ACCACAGTGCTGCTCCCAAGTATCAGCATCAGCCTGCAACTGGTGGTTTACGTGTAAGGCGGTAATGTTTTTTATTTGTTTGAGCTGCATAAGCGCATGCAATAGCGCGCTAGAGTCTGCACCACCACTAAAACCAACATATATTTGGCGCTGGGCAAGGTCAGGATTTTGATCAAAGAATTGCTTAAGCTGCGTTTCTACAACGCATAAGCGAGGCTTAGAAGCGTCACTCGGCTGGGTCAGGTCAGTTATTTGACGACCTTTAAGTGAGCTTTAGGGTTCTTTTTTTCGCTGGCAGGTTGCTCCTTCAACGCAGCCTCAGCTTTTAAGGCATCAATATCAATGTCAAAGGTCATTCCCTCACCGTTTTCTTTACTGACTAAAGCAAGAACAGCAGAAACCGGCACCATGATATTACGAGGAATACCACTAAATCGGGCAGAAAATTGGATAATGTCGTTATCCCACTGGAAGTCATCGACAACCAAAGGCGAAATATTGAATACGATCTGGTTGTCCTTCACATATTCCATAGGGACTTGGCAGCCAGGCACACGGGTGTCGACGGCCAGGTAAGGAGTATACTGGCTATCCATCAGCCAGTGATAAATAGCTCGAATTAAATAAGGTTTACGCGATAACATCTTCAGGTGTCATGTTCGGAATTTCACGTTCGAACTCTGACAAACTTTTCTGGAAGCTTTCACGCTCGAACAAACGGTTCATGTAATTATGCAAACCTTTGTGCGTTTTCTCAATAGAGATCCCCAAAATTGGTAGTCTCCATAAAATTGGCGCAACCAAACTATCAACAATCGTAAACTCATCGTCCATGAAATAATCCATTTGATTGAAGACTGGAGCGATGGTAATGATGCTATCTTTCAATGACTTACGCGCTTTATTTTTCGCTGTATCCGACTTCTTAGGATCCATGATTTGCTCAACCAAAGCGATCCAGTCACGTTCAATACGGTGGATCAGCAAACGCTTTTCGGCACGTGCTACAGGATAAACAGGAAGTAAAGGCGGATGCGGGAAACGCTCGTCTAGGTATTCAACCATGACCTGTGGCTCATACAAAACCAATTCACGGTCAACCATAACCGGCAGTTCGCTGTATGGATTTAGGCTGAGCACATCTTCTGGCATCGCGTTTGTATCAACATCAATAATTTCAACGGTTACGTCTTTCTCGGCCAAAACAACACGCACACGATGCGAATTGAGTGAACGCGAGTCCGAATAAAAAATCATTGTTGAACGTTTGCTGACTGCCGACATGTTAACCCCAGTGAATAATTAACGAATGTTTGTCAAAGAATTGAGAAAGGAAAAACGGCAGGTCCGAAAACCTGCCGCCAAAAACATTAACGTTTTGAGAACTGTGGACGACGACGCGCTTTGCGAAGACCCACTTTCTTACGCTCAACTTCACGAGCGTCACGAGTAACATAACCCGCTTTACGAAGTGCTGGACGAAGTGTTTCGTCATATTCCATCAAAGCACGAGTAATGCCGTGACGAATTGCACCTGCTTGACCATTATTACCGCCACCTGTAACAGTAACTTTAACATCTAGGCTATCAACCATTTCAACCAACTCTAGCGGCTGACGAACAACCATACGGTTTGTCTCACGACCAAAGTAGTTATCAATTGTTTTGCCGTTAATGGTGATGTTACCGCTGCCTGGCTTAAGGAAAACACGTGCAGTAGAGCTTTTTCTGCGGCCTGTACCGTAGTTATAATCCATCTGTCACCCCCTTATAGCTCGATGGCTTGCGGAGACTGAGCTTCATGTGGGTGCTCAGTGCCGGCATAAATTTTCAATTTCTTCATCATCGCACGGCCAAGTGGACCTTTAGGCATCATGCCTTTAACGGCGAGTTCAATGATGAGCTCTGGCTTGTGATCTTGCAATTTAGCAAAGTTCGTCTCTTTGATTCCGCCAGGGAAACCAGAGTGGCGCCAGTATTTCTTATCTTCAAACTTGTTGCCTGTAACACGGATTTTTTCCGCATTAATAACAACAATATAGTCGCCTGTATCTACGTGAGGTGTATACTCAGGCTTGTGCTTGCCACGAAGGTAAGTTGCGATTTGCGTTGATAGACGACCTAGTGTCTTGTCTTCCGCGTCAACAATATACCAGTCGCGTTTAACGTTTTCAGGTTTTGCGCTGAATGTTTTCATGCTGTATCTCTTCAAAAATTGTTCAACCAAGAATGCTTTGTAACGGGATCTTGGGAGAAGAAAAGCGCGATTTTACCAATATTGCGCCAAAACTCAAGCGATTCTTGATGTAAATTCGCCTTTTACACCTAAGCACAGCCTGGATTTTGACACCTTTGGATTTTCTTCTTAATAGCGCCTATTTTCCTTGAAAAAATTAAACAATTCTTAACTATTGATTATCCCGTTTCTTAACCGCTCTGCGCTATAATCGCGACTCAAAACAACAGGAGACAATGATGTCAGTTCTCAAAAAAATTATCCCATGGGCTATTTTAGCCTTAATTCTAATTGCGCTTTTCTACGGCCTTCGCGGTTGTGACCATAAAGGCGGCCACCATGACTCGGAGCACGGTTCAGATCATAGTTCAGAACATGGATCTGAGCATGGATCTGAGCATGGCGAGCAAGCTGAAGGTGGTTTGTCTTCTATGTTAGACAAGGCAGGTGATGCCGTATCAAACGCCGCTGGTGCAACAACAGGTGCTATTACAGACGCTGCTAGTGCCGCTAAAGAAGGCCTAGAAGATGCTGCAGATGCAACCGGTGAAGCGCTTTCTTCAGCAGCCGATACAGTATCTGAGACTGCATCAAATGCTGTTGACGCAACGGGCGAGGCACTGAATGATGCCGCAGCCGCAACTAAAGAAGGTTTAGCAGACGCCGCTGATGCGACAGGTGATGCGCTAAACTCAGCAGCCGACACGCTAACGCAAACAGCCAGTGACGCTGCCACTTCAGCTAAAGACGGCGTTGAAGGCGCTGTAGATGGTGCTGGCGATGCCCTTAAGAGCGCAGGCGATGCAGCTGCCAAAACAGCTAGCGAAGCCAGTGAAGGTGCTTCTAGTGCGTTATCAGGTGCTTACACTTATGCTAAAACCTCATTGAAAGATGCTGGCAATGCCATTTTAGACCTATTCCGTGTAAAACTTCCGAATGGCGAAAGCATTGAAATTCCAAAAGGCGGTGCTGAAGAGAAACTAATTGACGCGATTAAGAACGGTAAAACAGGTGAAGCTTATATCGTTG
>JBPEWS010000136.1:0-2137 GCA_052032465.1 Pseudomonadales bacterium | reverse complement strand
TGCCGACCCCGATTATCATGCTTACGGCCAGAGATACGCTGACCGACAAGCTGCAAGGCTTTGAACAAGGCGCCGATGATTATTTGGTGAAACCTGTCGACTTACAAGAGCTGGTTGCTCGCGTTCAGGCGCAAGACAAGCGCGCTCATGGTGAGGTGGGTAAAACAAAACTTGAAGTACAAGGGTTAAGTTTTGATCTGCAGTCCAAACAAGTCGCTCGTGAAGGTCAGTCGATCAGTATGGCGCCTGCGCAATTGACCATCCTTTCACTGCTTATGCGCCGTTCACCCAATATTGTGACCAAGCGTGAGCTGGAGCTTGAATTATGGGGCGACGAAACCCCAGAATCTGATGCGCTAAGAAGCCATATCTATACCTTGCGTAAACTCATTGACCGCCCATTTGAGCAAAAACTCATTCATACCGTGCCTGGTGTCGGCGTTAAGCTTTGCGCTTAAAGAAAAGCGAATCAGTTAAACCGTAAAGCATTAAATTGTTAGCAAAAAAGCCACCTTCGGGTGGCTTTTTTTATACCTAGGTTTTCTATCGCGGTTAAATTCATGCTAAAAGTGATGGCTAGCTGCTCACTCAATATTCGATTTTTATGGCGGTTATCGGTAAAGTGTAGCCTTTTATTTGAAGGGTTTGCCTATGGCTGAGCATCTACACTTCTTGGGAATTTGTGGCACGTTTATGGGCAGTCTAGCTGTGCTTGCTAAGCAGCTGGGATATCGAGTCACGGGTTCAGATGCTAATGTTTATCCTCCAATGAGTACCCAGCTTGAAAGCCAAGGCATTGAGATTATTGAGGGCTATGACCCTGCACAGCTTGAGCCATCGCCTGATTGCGTGATTATTGGCAACGCGATGAGCCGCGGTAATCCTTGCGTTGAGGCGGTGTTATCAACGCGTCTTCGTTATCGCTCTGGGCCGCAATGGCTGAGCGAGGCGTTATTATCTCAACGCCATGTGATTGCGCTGTCAGGAACGCATGGAAAAACCACAACAGCAACTATGGTTACGCACTGTTTAGTGGCGCTCGGCTTGTCTCCTGGGTATTTGATTGGCGGTATACCTCAGGGTTTATCAGCTTCTGCAGAGGTTGGCCAATCAGATTATTTTGTTATTGAGGCTGATGAATACGATACGGCGTTTTTTGATAAACGATCGAAGTTTATTCATTATCATCCGCGCACATTAGTGATCAATAATCTAGAGTTTGATCACGCTGATATTTTTGATGACCTCGCGGCAATTCAGCGTCAATTTCATCATGTTATTCGAACTATTGCTCAGCAAGGCTGTGTTATCGCGCCTGAAACTCCTGCTATTGAATCGGTGCTTAAGCAAGGCCTTTGGTGTGAGCAACAAACACTGGCGCTGGCTAACGATGCTGATCTTCAAGCTGACATAGGTTCAGGCTGGCAGGCGCGCCTTTTGGACTCAGCTGGTTGTGAGTTTGAGGTTTTCTATGAGGGCGAGCTTTGTGGCACGGTGAGTTGGCAGCTTATCGGTGAGCACAATGTGATGAATGGTTTGGCAGCGATTGCTGCTGTGGCGCATGCGGTTAGCGCGCAGTTGCCGCAATCTCAAGCATCTTCTGTCAGCATCACCGTTCAACAGATCATTGAGGCCTTGAGCCAATTTGCGGGTGTAAAGCGACGCTTAGAAGTGATCGCTGAGCACCGAGGGATCACGGTTTATGACGATTTTGCACATCATCCAACCGCCATCGAAACCACTTTACAAGGCCTGCGATCGAAACTGGGCGACAAAGCTAAGATCACGGCGGTGATTGAACCAAGGTCTAACACCATGAAACAAGGAGTTCATCAGCAGCAATTGGCCGATTGCGTTAATTTGGCTAGCCAAGTTTTTTGGTTTGAGCCAGAAGACTTGTCTTGGTCGCTTCATCAGGTGGTTGAGGCGCAAAGCAATCCTGCATGGGTGATCAATTCGGTCGAGACTTTAGTCGATGCGGTGTTGGCTCAAGCTTCGCAAGGAGAGCATATCGTGGTTATGAGTAATGGTGGCTTTGGCGGTTTTCATCAACAATTGGTCGAGAAACTTCGCTGTACTTAATCCTGAGCTGGGCGTTCACGCCCAAGCTTGAAGGCTAGCCGTTACGCTGTTAAAC
>JBPEWS010000135.1:0-1650 GCA_052032465.1 Pseudomonadales bacterium | reverse complement strand
GGCGACTAAAGAGCAAAGGAGCAGCGCTTAAAAGCTAAGCGCCTGTAAGTAGTCCTGCATTTGCTGATTAGTGGAAATTTCGGCTCGGATTTCCGTCGCTTTTTGCATCGCTTGGTTAACCCCTGGCGCCTTATTTCGTAAGCGCTCAACCTCTGATTGCACCTCGATACGCTGCTGCTCAAACTTTTGTTGCGCTTCGTTATAGGTTTGTGCCTGCTCGACCAGTGCCTGCTGTTCTTGCTGAAGCGCGGCCTGCGTAGTTTGTGAGCTTTTCACCGACTCATTATAGTCTGCGATTTTGGCATTAAGGTCTTTCGCCCACTGTTTGCAGTAGTCAAATTGCTCCCAAGTATCCATCGATGGCTGGTCTGGGCAAGGCGAATTTCTTGACGCATCAATATCGATTTTTTGCTGATCTAACGCGGATAGGGTTTGCTGATAGCTAGCCAACTTTTGATTATAGTCAGTCTTACGCTGCTCAAGGCGCTCGTACTGATCGATAATACTAACGCGGCGAATCTCAAGGCTATCCAACATGTCTTGGCTGGCTTGAATCTCAGACTTAAGCGTTTGGCCATCATTCATGGCGTGATCAAAGCTTTGCGCCTCACGTTGCATTTTCTCTTCTAGAGTCTCGCGATCTTCCTGCAATAAGCCACTAAGATGCTCTGTCTGCGACTGAAAACGATTTAAATGCGAAACCTGCGCCGATTTTGCTTTGGTGATCACCTCATCAAACTTTGTCTCTACGTCCTGACATGGGTCGATATACTCTTCTTTCAAGAAGGCTTGATACATCAAGGTGGTCGGCTCATCTGGCTCGATAGTATTGCCGCGGCTTTCCAGTGTCTCCAGCAATGTAATGCTTTCTTCTTTTAGCTGAGAAACACGTAATTTGGCATTTTCAAGATCAACAATTAGCTGGTCTAGCAACTCGACCGAGCGGCGGTTAACCTTCAATACATCCAAGGCTTTTTGGAAAGACTGATGACGCAAGCCGACGGATAATAAATGCGCCGTATCGATATCGCTTGGCAACTCAGCAATACCCTCAGCCTGCTCAGGCACAACTAGCGCATCTAGGCTGGCCTTCATCATGACCTTTTCTTTTGTGATATCTGCTGGTGAGTTTTGATCAAATTCGCTGTCAAAAATCATCGGTTGCAAAGGCAATGCTTTGGCTTCCATTTCTTTAATTTCACTACGAACTGGCTCCATCTGAACCTGAAAATCAAGCTGGGCGGCCGAGGCCATAACAGAGCACATTGAGACAAGCAGTAGCGCGCACCAGTGAGAAGCGCGACGCAAAAGTCGAACCAAGTTAAGCATAAAAACTCCTTAGTATTTTTTTGATCTTATTTTTATACAAATGACCGACAAATTACAGAGGCAATTACTGATCAATAACAACAAAAGCCTGCGCCACCAACTCCGTATCCGATAAAGAAAGGTGGATCTGGCCTATCTCTCTTTGCTCTAACCAGCGGCTAAGCTCATCGGCAAACTCAAAATACGGCCTTCCATTGGCATCGTTTAAAACACTGATATTTTGCAATGTGATGGGTGAGCGCAAGCCCAGACCTAAGGCTTTGGACAGCGCTTCTTTCGCTGCAAAGCGCTTGGCAACATAGGCAACATCTAACTGAGCAT
>JBPEWS010000134.1:0-2421 GCA_052032465.1 Pseudomonadales bacterium | reverse complement strand
CAGGTCTTTTGGCGGTGACGGTGATGGGCTTTGTTATGGCCAATATGAAAGATGTCAAAATTGAGCAGATTTTGCACTTTAAAGAAAACCTGACGGTGCTACTGATCTCAGGTTTGTTTATCTTGCTTGCCGCCCGTATCCAGTTTGAACAAGTGCTGGATTTGGGTGTTGCTGCATTAGTAGTTTTAGCCATTATTCAATTTATCATTCGTCCACTGGCGATTTTGGTGAGCTCTTTTGGCTCAAATTTAAATTGGCGAGAACGGGCCTTCCTGTCTTGGATTGCGCCTCGAGGCATTGTTGCCGCGGCTATTTCAGCGTTATTTGCTGAGCGCATGACGTCATTAGGTTATAGCGAAGCACAATATTTAGTGCCGCTGACCTTCTTGGTGATCATTGGTACAGTCGTCATTCAAAGTGCGACAGCCCGACCATTGGCGGTTGCTCTGGGTATTGCTGAGCCTGCGCCTAAGGGCTTTTTGATCATTGGCGCTAACCCTGTGGCTCAAGCCATTGGTAAGGTGCTCAAAGAGCAGGGCGTGCGTGTGTTATTGGCAGACTCTAATCGAGCCAATATTCGCAAAGCTCGCGTTGATGGCTTAGATGTTTTTTACGGTAATGCCTTATCAAGCTACGCGGATTCTGCGATGAACTTGGCAGGTATCGGCAAACTGATGGGCTTGTCGACGCAAAGTGAGCTGAATACTTTGGCTTGCATGCGCTTCAAACCTGATTTTGGTGAGCAAAACTTATACGCGCTAGTGAGTAATTACAGCGCGGAAGATAAGCACCAAGTGTCTGATCATCACCGTGGCAGCTTGCTGTTTGGTAATGACTTGACCTATAACCGCATTGCGGGGATTTTGGCCAAAGGCGGTGAAATTCGAGTGACCGGTCTAACCGATGAGTTCACCTTTAAAAATTATATTTACCAAAAAGACCGAATTGCTTTCCCAATGTTTGCGATCGATCCTAAGGGCGAACTGCATATCTTTACCCAAGACAGCAAGTTAAAGCCTGAGTCTGATTGGAAAGTTATCGGCTTAATTCAAAAGCATGAGCAAGAATGACGATAATAGTGATGAAGCGCTCTTTAAAAGTTATTACGAGCACGTAAAGCCGTTACAAACAAAAAAGCGTCATATCACGGAATCAAAACCAACAACAGCGGATACCGAGCAGCTCAGTATCCGTCGCCAGTTGGCATCTGAGCATCAGTATGTTGATCAAAACCCGTTGAGCCATGAGGTGCATCGCTACGTTGGGCCTCATGACATTATTGGTTTTAAGCAGCCTGGCGTACAAGATGGCGTCTATCGCAAGTTGCGCTTAGGTAAGTATGGTTATAGTGCAAAACTCGATTTGCACAAAAAGCAGGTCGAGCAAGCCCGCCACCAGGTCTATCAGTTCATTAAACAAAGCCATGACCAAGGTCGCCGAACGGTGCTGATAACCCACGGCAAAGGTGATCCGAGCGGTGAGGGCAAGTCCATCGTCAAGTCGCACTGCATTGAGTGGCTTAAACAATTACCTGAGGTTTTAGCCTTTCATAGCTGCCAGCCACCCGATGGTGGAGCCGGCAGTGTATATGTGATGATCAAGAAAAATAAGGCGCTGGATCGCTAAGTTGTTAAAAAGCCTAGGAAATGCGGCTTTCGCTCTTTACCTTGAGGCTTTGCTTCGCTAGTATTTCAGCCCTTTTTCTTAAAAATGATCCATTATGTCTGAGTCTTATCGATTGCTTGTTTTGCCGGGTGACGGCATTGGTCCTGAAATTATCGCTGAAGCAGAGAAAGTGCTGGCAGCGATCAAAGAAAAATTCGACCTCGATATCACAACCGATAGTGGTTTAATTGGTGGTGCAGGCTACGAAGCAAGCGGTGAGCCACTGCCTGATGAGACGTTAGAAAAAGCCAAACAGGCGGATGCTATTTTATTTGGTGCAATTGGTGGTCCTCAGTGGGATACGATTGAGCGATCAAAGCGCCCAGAAAGAGGCCTTTTGAAGCTTCGTTCGAGCTTGAACTTGTTCGCTAATTTGCGACCAGCCATTTTGTATCCCCAGTTGGCGGATGCCTCAAGCCTAAAACCTGAGATTGTAGCTGGCTTAGATATTTTGATCGTTCGTGAGCTAACAGGTGGCATCTATTTTGGTGAGCCGCGAGGCATTCACGATGTTGATGGCGGTAAAGAAGGCTATAACACCTTGCGCTACCATGAGTCTGAGATTCGTCGTATTGCTCAGGTGGCTTTATCATTGGCGGCTAAGCGCGGCAATAGGCTGTGTTCGGTGGATAAGGCGAACGTGCTTGAGACGACAGAGCTCTGGAAGCAAATTGTAGAAGAAGAGGCAAAGCAGTATCCAAGCGTTGAGCTAAGCCATATGTATGTGGACAACGCAGCGATGCAATTAGTTCGTGA
>JBPEWS010000133.1:0-9460 GCA_052032465.1 Pseudomonadales bacterium | reverse complement strand
GCTCATCGCCCGAGCTAATTGCCGCTTATAATGCCTTATACACAGCAGCGGATCAGCCCTTTCTCAGCGATCAAATAGAATATGAAATCGTCAGCGCAAGTCCAGAGCCAAAGCCTGTACTCCATGTGGATAAACAACCACTTCAAGCACTCACAACCTTTGATGCCTCCTTAATGACCGCCAGCAGCGATGGGAGAAAAGTCACCAAAGAGGCGATAATTTCAAAATTAGCCGCACATGTTGCTCATACCCTTCGTCATTATCTAAATGCCGGTGAATTGATCGACGCCCAAGGCAAAGCAACAAAACTTGAGCTTAACGACATAGCCATCTTAGTGCGTAATGCAGTAGAGGCCACCGCAATTAAAGAGGCGCTGGATGAACAACAACTGCGCTACAGTTACTTCAGTGATAAAACAAAGATTTTCAAGACCAGTGCGGCCGACTCACTCAGGTTTTTGCTGAATGCCATAGAGCAGCCCAGAGCCATCAAGCCGCTAAAAACGGTCTTAGCCACTGAGCTATTTGGCTGGTCACTTGACCGCATTCGTGAACTTGAAAACGAGAGCGGCACTTTAGCCACGCTTCAAGTTGCCTTGATCAAGGCCAAAAAGCAACTGCAAACTCATGGGCTGTTTGAAGCACTGCATCAGCTCTACCATGACCTTGAGCTGCTAGCTCACCTACTCTCAGATAAGAGCAAACGTCAGTTTCTAGCGAATTTGCTTCAACTGACCCAACATCTGCATGAACGCTTCCCAAGTGAAACCCGTGTAAATGTGTTTTACACCTATCTTCGTGATCAGCATCAAAATGATGATCCGGCGCAAGAAGACGATGACGATATCCGTTTGCAAATCGAGGATACCCAAAAGCGAATCTCAATCTATACCTTGCATAAATCCAAGGGTCTGCAATTCAAACTCGTGTTCATGCCATTTATTGGCCTGAAACTATCTACTCCCAGGTCTATGCTGTGGTTTTATCACCAACAAACTCCAGAAACAGACAATACTGAGAAGCGAAAGCGCCTGATTGCCAAATTGGTAAAAAGAAATGAAATAGAGACCAAGGCGACTAATAACACCACTGATTCTGGTAAGCTACTTTCTGATCATGAACACCAACAAGAAGCCGCTCGCCTACTTTACGTGGGATTAACCCGTGCGATCTCCCATTGTTTTTTGTATCTGCCCTCCTCGGAGAACTTCAAGACATCACCGCTAGCTCACTTGCTTTGCTCAAAAGACGATGAATCTAATTGCCTTGAGCAGGCCTTAGGCAAGCTTCAATCATTGCCTTACAGTCAAGTTGAAACCCTAGATGCCGATTCCGATGCCGATGCTATTGCACCCAACTCTTTTGTGAGCACGTCAAATTGGCATGACGGGCATTTCACTGCCGACAAACAAGCCCCTCAACTGGAGGCGCTGAACTTCACTCGGGCATTAAAACAACCTGCGCAAATTACCAGTTATACCGCGCTGACTCGCCATCATGACCATGTCGATACAAACAGCTCGTCTCTGGATCCAGCTAGCTATGACAATAAGCACAAGTTAGAGCATATCGATGAGCCTGAGCTATCAAACGAAGCCAAACAATCTGCCAATACAGCCGGCTTAGTTTCAGCGCCAAGCGCCCCGATCACTTTGGATTTATTTTCAGGACAAAGTCGTTTTGAATTTCCAGCGGGCGCTCAAGCGGGCTTATTCCTGCACCAATGGCTTGAAACGTTGGTAGAAAATAGCCAGCTTTGGCAATTGGCTCAGCTACAGGATATAACCTCGCGCGACTGGCGCTCACCAATCGCCTCGATGTTAAGCCAATACACCATTGCCGAATCTTTTGCCGATGGCTTACCCAACTGGTTAAACGATATATTGCAGGCTGACTTAAGCGTAGATCAGGGCACAACAGCTGCGAGCTCCTTGCAGCTTGGCCAATTAACGCCTTCGCAGTGCCTACCTGAAATGGACTTTTTACTGGCGCTTAGGCCCATCACACAAGCCAAGCTCAATCAACTGCTTCGCAAAAGCCCAATTGCGCCAAGCGATGGAGAGCTGAACTTTGCTGATGTGGAGGGTTTTTTAACAGGCGCTATTGATTTAACTTTTGAGCATCAAGGCCGATTTTTTATCATGGATTATAAATCTAACCATCTCGGTCATTCTGCCGCGCAATACACATCCAGTGCGTTGCTTCGCGCCATGCAAGAGCATCGTTACGATGTGCAGCTACTAATCTATACGTTAGCACTGCACCTTCATTTACAGCAATGTTTGCCTGATTATGACTACGAGCAGCACATGGGCGGCGCTTATTATGTTTTTCTTCGTGGTATGCAGGCTAATCAGCAAAGCGGTGTGTTTTTTCACCGACCCGACCGCCAGCTAATTGAGGCTTTAAGCAAGCTGATTTCACCCAACGTTAAAGCCCTGCAGCAAGAGGAGTTGTCATAATGGCCTTGTCTTCGACTCCACTGTTTTCAGCGGCTAAGCGTTATATATTACGACGCGAAAGCCAGCAGCATGATAGAGCCACCTTTGAGGCGAGTCTTGAACAGTTATTACGCGCATCTCAAGACGGTCATACTGCTCTTGCTATTGCAGACCATCAGCAGGCTTCGTTGCTGACCTACGATACCATAGGCTCTTTGGATGAACACACGCCATTGGTCTTACATAAAGGCTTTTTAGCGATCCGACGTCATGCGCGTCAGGAGCAGTTTATTGCACAAACCCTGCTCCAACTGGCGACGCAGCCATTGCTACAAACAGACGGCGCGGCTTTAAGCGGCTCAAACGATGGACTAACGCGGCAGCAACAACGGGCATTTGATACCGCACGATCAGCGCGGCTTTTACTGCTAACAGGCGGACCTGGAACGGGCAAAACCTACACACTAGGAAAAATCGTACAACAACGTATTAAAGACAGCGACCAGCCATTGACGATTCAGCTGGCAGCACCAACCGGCAAAGCCAGTGCCAGATTACGTAAAGCACTGAATCTGGATGCCGTTGAGCATCAGGATTATGAGGTTCACACTCAAACGTTGCACCGCTTACTGGGCTATCACCCTCAAAAACAACAGTTTAGCTATCACCAAAACCGGCCTATCCACGCCGATATCGTGATTGTCGATGAAGCCTCAATGATCAGCACCAGCTTGTTTTATCATTTGTTATTGGCACTGCCAGCTCACACTCAACTTATCATTGCTGGCGATCCTCATCAGCTTCCTGCTGTAGATCAAGGCCAAGTCTTGGCCGATTTATGTCAGTTTTGCAAAAATGAGCCGACTCATGCTTTATCAACCGCATGGGTCGAGCTTGATGTCGTGCAGCGCTTTTCCGAACAATCGGGCATTCATCGACTCAGCCGTTGGATACAGTCACCAGAAACCGACCCCACTAATCTCAATTTTTGGCGAAGCCAAGAGCTAGGTACGTTGATCGACTGGCAAACATCACCCGTTGGCGACCATCCGCACGACATTGCCCTAACCTCATTGCCCAGCGCGTCCTTATTGGCTGTCGCTAAGGCCGCTTATCAGCATTATCTCGAACAGGTCAGCCGCTATAGTGCATATAATGAGCAAGATGAAATGAGTGCCGTAGCTGAGGCTTTTCACGCGTTTGATCAATTCCGGGTGCTCTGCGCCTTGCGCGAAGGCCCGCTTGGGGTTGCCTACTTTAATGCGCAAATTGAACGGGAATTAAACCCTCATGCAAAACCTTATTATCACGGCCAAGCCGTCATCATTACCCAAAACCATTATGACCTTGGGCTATATAATGGCGATATCGGCCTAATTTTAGCCACACAAAACGGCGAGCTTTATGCCTATTTTCCAACACCAGAAGGCAGCTTCCATCGCTTTTCGCCTAGTGTGCTACCTCATTTTGAGCTTGCTTATGCCCTAACTATTCATAAAAGCCAAGGTAGTGAAATGCAGCGGGTATTACTGGTCTTACCAGAAGACTTAAGCAGCCCTATTTTATCTAAAGCATTGGTATATACGGGGATCACGCGGGCAAAAAGCAGCTTAATAATGAACTGTGAACCCCAAGCCTTGTCTCAGGTAATAGCCAGAGAGCAGAAACGAGATTCTTTACTTTGTTCTTTGTTCAGCACGGAGTAAAATTCATCTGGTTTATTTTGAGAATGCTCTCTATTTTTCATCTTTCTCTAGGATGTTTTTTAATGCCTATGAACGCTAAACGATGCTTTCAAACACTCCTGTTCAGCCTGAGCCTATTGTTCACCAGTTATAGTGTTGCTCAACCGTGGCAGCATGACGTTTCTACCGATGTGGATGGCTTTCCTTTAGATGTCTACACGCGGCAGCTCACCACCAGCGATATCAAAGCCTTTAAGTCTGAGACCGTGATCCCAGCGAAAATGCAAAGCATTCTGGCCGTGCTACTTAATATAGACGACTACCCTAGACTGCTTCACAATAGCAAACAGTCAAAACTTGTTCTGGAAGACGATACACCTTATGTCTATACCCAGATCAAAGGGTTTTGGCCCGTAAAGCCACGAGACGTTATTTTTAGCGCCAATATCACTCAGTCTGATGATTACAGTATTCATATTTCAGGCTATGACGTCACTGGGATTCTGCCTTCTGATGAAGACCATCAGCGCATGTTTAATGCTGAAACCTATTGGCAGCTCACGCCAATCAACAAAACACAAACTCGCGTCTATTTTTACTCTCATGCTGACCCAGGTGGCATAGTGCCTCAATGGCTGGTGAATCTGAATCTTACAGACATTCCTGAGTACACATTAACCAACCTTCATGCACTGGTAAAAGAACCGCAGTATCGCGATGCAACCATTGAATCGATGCAACAAGAGGCTTTGGATTTGAGCTTTATCAAATTACCGCAGTAAACGGTTGACATCACAGCAAAAAAATAGAATAATTCGCGACCTTCAAACGTATCAAATTTAGGAGTATGCCCGGTGGCAAATTCACCTCAAGCAAAAAAACGTGCGCGTCAAGCTGAAGTGCGTCGTCGTCGCAACGCGAGCCTTCGCTCAATGTACCGTACGTATGTTAAGAAAGTAGAAGCTGCTATCGCAGCTGGTGATAAAGAAACAGCGCAAAAAGCGCTTGATACTGCTGTGTCAGTTGTTGATACAACAGCACGCAAAGGTATCATTCACCAAAACAAATCAGCGCGCATCAAAAGCCGCCTTAATGCAAAAGTTAAAGCACTTGCATAAGCACTGATTCACAATCTTCGATTGTCTAAAAAGAGAGCCTCGGCTCTCTTTTTTGTGCCTGTTGTTTAAGCGTTTTCACATAACCAACCCTAATCCAAACTTCATCTACCCTAATTCGCCCAGCTGTATGCCTCTACATATAATGCTTAAGCCATACTAATATCGCAGCCAGAATGGCCAAAACCGTTGAGCAACATCAACGCGAACACTCATCACCCAGCTTTCAAAACAAAAAAAGGAAGCCGAAGCTTCCTTTTTGGGCTGATCTTATTTGATCGCAGTTAACCTATATTGGCCTAAATTGGTCTGAGTTGGGCTGAGCTGATCTAAATTAATCGCCGCTGCTGATGCTTAAACGCTCGGCGCTTTATAGCCAACCCAGCTTAGTCAACGCAATTCAGCATGATGAGTTTAGCTTAAACCAAATCTGGCTCAGTAGTGATCTTCTTCTCAGCCTTAACGATGGGCCAAAAGAGTTCCTCACTCAGCTTTAGCTTATCACCAATTGGCAATCCGAAGTTTTTCGGATCCGCATCGGGAATATAGGCTGTACCAAATAACTGATCCCAGATAATCAATGTTGTACCAAAGTTTTTATTCGGCTTACCATGCAAGCCTAAAGCATGATGCACTTGGTGCGTTCGCGGCGTTACCAAGATGCGTTCTAACACCCACATCAGCGGGCGGGTCAACGCAAAACGGCGCAAGAAATTATCCCAGCGATAAATGTAGCTGTGATTGATTAAGCTCATCGCGATTTTGATCGCAAACGCCACAATATAAGCTTCTATCATTCCTAGGTAGATGGCCGCTGTTCCAAACCATGTTGCCGGCAAGCAGAACACCCAAAAGACATTCGTTCGCAGCAACAAGCCAGAGTTCATGCGTCGACCCGTATGATGTGTTCGGTGCAATCCCCAAAAAAAGCGGCTTTTATGCCCCATTCGGTGAACAACGTATTGGGCAAAATCCTCACTGATAAAATAAATCAAAAAGGCAGGGATAAAGGCCATAGTTGCCCAAGCGCCTGCATAGGAGGGAATGATCACCATCAACAGCAGCCCCATGGTGACTTCAATAATAGGTTTCACAATAGTTGGCGCGAATAAAATATTCACGATCATAATCATTTTGTCTTTTCGATTACTCAGCTCTTGTCGATACTGCCCTCGAAAGACCTCAATTGCGATAGCCGTAATAATGATCGTCAAAATGATCGGCACGATGTACTGTTCCATATCCCCCTCCTAAGTCGATTTGCTCTTTTAACCCATCAATTGTGTCACAATTTGTTACACTTGCTGACAAAGACTCACTTATTTAGGGGATATTGAAACCTTATTGACCCGTGATTTGGCGCAACACGTAATGCAAGATACCTCCATGCTTGAAATAAGCCGCTTCATCGGCGGTATCAATTCTTACCAAGAGCTCGTGTTCATCCGTGCTCCCATCGCCGCGATGAACATGTAGTGTTGCTGATTGCTTAGGCTGAACGCCCGACTCAATGCCCGTGATATCGATCAGCTCATCACCGGTAAGTTCAAGCGACTTCCAGCTTTCACCCTCAGTAAACTGTAAAGGCAAAACCCCCATACCAATAAGATTAGAGCGGTGAATGCGCTCATAGCTCTCGGTGATCACTGCTTTAACACCGAGCAAAATCGTACCCTTAGCGGCCCAGTCACGAGAGGAGCCCGTACCATATTCCTTACCACCAAATACCACGAGTGGTTTTTGTTCCTTTTGATACTTCATGGCCGCATCATAAATCGCCATTTGCTCACCCGTTGGTACATAGCGCGTGTATCCGCCCTCAACATCATCTAGCATTAAGTTTTTGATGCGTATATTGGCAAATGTACCACGCATCATCACTTCATGGTTGCCTCGGCGCGAGCCATAAGAGTTAAAGGCGGATTTCTCTACTCCATGCGCTTTGAGATAACGTCCCGCTGGAGAGTCTTCTTTGATCGATCCAGCTGGCGAAATATGATCCGTTGTCACGGTATCGCCTAATAAAGCAAGAATATGAGCGCCTTTAATGACTTCACCTTCCGTAGGCGTTGGAGACATCCCCTCGAAAAACGGCGGCTTCTTGATGTAGGTCGAACTCGCTTCCCAATTAAAGGTTTCATCGGCATCATCGGCGCCAACATCCTGCCATTGCTGGGTGCCATCAAACACATTGGCATAGCGCGAGGTAAACATTTCAGGCGTTAAGAATTGACGTACCTGCTCAGCGATTTCTTGGGTGGTTGGCCATATATCTTTCAAATACACTGGCTCACCTGACGCATCTTCACCAATGGCCTCAGTGGTTATATCTTTTGTCATCGTGCCCATTAAAGCGTAGGCCACAATCAAAGGCGGCGAGGCCAGATAATTCGCTTTAACATCCGGGCTAATCCGGCCCTCAAAGTTACGGTTGCCCGATAATACAGAAGTGACCGTCAAGTTGCCTTTATTCACCGCTGCGCTAATGGCGGGTGGCAGAGGCCCAGAGTTACCAATACACGTTGTGCATCCATAACCGACCAAATTAAAGCCAAGCTTGTCTAAATCATCTTGCAAGCCCGATTGTTCTAGATAATCCGTCACTACCTGCGAGCCTGGTGCTAAAGAAGTCTTCACCCAAGGTTTAACAGACAAGCCTTTTTCTACCGCTTTTTTTGCAACAAGACCTGCCGCCATCATGACAGATGGGTTTGAGGTATTGGTGCAACTGGTGATCGCCGCAATCACGACATCGCCATGATCCACTGAAAAGTCCTCGCCTTCGACCATAACGCCATTCTCATTTGGCTGATCGTATTCAGCAAGCTGCCCACCTTCGCTCATCATCTCATCGGTATCCGTCGCATTTTTTACCGAAATTGTTTTAGCCATTAATGACTCAAACGCCGAGGCCGCGTCTGACAACGCAATTCGATCCTGCGGGCGCTTCGGTCCCGCAATGGATGGCTCGACATCACCCAAATTCAAATGCAATGTATCAGTGAAGACGGGCGGATTATCATTATCTCGCCACATACCCTGAGCTTTTGCATAGGTCTCAACCAGTTTGATCTGATGTGGCTCACGGCCTGTAAACTCTAGATACTTCAGTGTCTCTTGATCAATAGGGAAAAAGCCGCAAGTAGCCCCGTATTCAGGCGCCATATTTGAAATTGTGGCTCGATCAGCAATGCTCATCTGCCCTAGCCCTTCGCCATAAAATTCGACAAACTTACCGACAACGCCTTTTTCTCGAAGCATTTGCACCACGCGTAACACTAAATCCGTGGCTGTTGCCCCTTCTTTTAACTCGCCCGTCAGCTCAAAGCCTATCACCTCAGGAATCAACATTGATATTGGCTGCCCCAGCATCGCCGCCTCGGCCTCAATACCACCGACGCCCCAGCCTAACACCGATAATGCATTAATCATCGTGGTATGCGAATCTGTTCCGACTAAGCTATCAGGAAAAGCCCATAGCTGACCTTGCTCGTTTTTTTCGCTCCAGACGGTTTTACCTAGGTACTCAAGATTGACCTGATGACAAATCCCCGTTCCCGGTGGTACCACACGAAAGTTAGAAAATGCCTTACTGCCCCATTTCAAAAACTCATACCGCTCTTTATTGCGCTCAAATTCACGCTGAACATTTTGCTCAAAGGCCTGCTCTGTTCCAAAATTATCCACCATCACGGAGTGATCAATTACCAAATCCACCGCAGAAAGCGGATTAATATCCTCTGCTTTTCCACCCAAGGCGATTGCTGCCTCTCGCATAGCAGCTAAATCAACCACACCGGGTACACCCGTAAAATCCTGCATCAAAACTCGCGCGGGGTGAAAGGCAATTTCGTTATCACTGGAGCGTTTATCAAGCCACGCTTTCATGCCTTCGATATCTTCCGTTGATACCGACTGCCCATCCTCATGGCGAAGCAAGTTTTCTAACAGTACTTTCAGCGAAAAGGGTAAAGCTGAGAGATCGCCCAAAACTTTTTCAGCCGATTTTAGAGAAGCAAAGTGATAGGTTTGATCATCAACGGTGAGGGTTTGAAGAGCCGAGAAGCTATCAAGACGTGATTGAGACATAAAACATCCTCCTTGTGGATAGTTGTTTTATCTTATCATCTGGCTGTGACAGGCAAGTGAATCTCAGATCAACTGCTTGGTATTTCTGATGACTATTCATGATGACCATGAACATTGCTTGTTGAGATAT
>JBPEWS010000132.1:0-2092 GCA_052032465.1 Pseudomonadales bacterium | reverse complement strand
GGCCAAAGTGCGTTCATTTATCGCGGTATAATAGAATAAATAATAAGCGTAGGAGTTTTGATGAAGCGTTTAGTGCATGCAACACATATGGCAGTGAAAAGTGTTTTCGCCGTGGGTTTATTATTAATGAGCGGTTTGGCTCTAGCCCATACGGGCGAGCACTCGATGAGTATGATGGAGTTTATGCATCATTTCATTTCAGAACATGGTTTTCTATTGCTAGCCATTGCCCTACCTCTGGCCATTATTGGTTGGAAAAAGCTTAACGCCTAACGCATCATGCTAAGCGCACAAAGCCCTGAATCACTTAAACAGGTCGGCCATTGGCAGGCAAAGTTGAGTCTGGGCTTTGAGAAAAAGGGCGATAAAACAATTGTCGCATCAAGACGACACAGCGGCCCATACGTTATTCAGCGCCCGTTTTACCCAGAGCAAGACGGCATATGCCATATCTATTTGCTGCATCCACCGGGTGGAATGGTCAGTGGCGATCATCTCAAGCTTGAGCTAAAACTGGAAAAAGGTGCGCAGGCACTTTTGACAGCTCCTTCTGCGGGTAAAGTGTATCTCTGCCCGACATCCGCAGCGCGGCAAACGCAGCATTTCCAAGTCAAACACGGCGCTTTGCTCGAGTGGTTGCCGCAGGAAATGATTCTTTTTAATGGGGCGAAAGCTTCTTTTGAAACCCATATTGAATTACAGGATGAAAGCAGTCAGTTTATTGGTTGGGAGCTGACTTGCTTAGGTCGACGAGCAGGAAAGCTTTGGTTTGAATCGGGCTGTTTTTCACAGGTTTTGACGGTAAAACGCGGTGATCAGTGGTTGCTTAATGAAAGGTTGGCTTTTGACGCTCCGGCTGATTGGATTCAGGCCAGCTGGGGCGGTCATGGCTATACGGTGCTTGCTACGGCGGTCTTTGCACTGGGCGATTTAGGCTGGCTTGAGTCTTTACGAAAGCTGATTAGCCAGCACCGATGGCGTGAGCAAATGTTAGCGGCAGTGACTGAGTTTCGAGGTGTTTTGGTGTTGCGCGTTATGGGGCATCAGGCTTATCAAGTGCGCGAGTTGCTGGTCGACGCGTGGCAGATGGCAAGAAACATGGGCTTATCTAAAGAGGCGCAATGGCCACGTATTTGGATGACCTAGCTGGCATAACACTCGGCTGGTATAAACAATTAAGCATAATAAAAAATCGTGAACAATTGAGGTAAACGATCATGGAGTTAAATCCAAGAGAAAAAGATAAATTATTATTATTCACGGCCGGTCTTTTGGCTGAGCGCCGTAAAGCGCGTGGCTTGAAACTCAATTACCCTGAGGCCATTGCGTTTATTTCCTTGGCTATTGTGGAAGGGGCAAGAGATGGCCAAACGGTGGCTTATTTAATGGATTATGGGCGCACCTTATTGAGCGTAGATGATGTCATGGATGGTGTTGCTGAGATGATTCATGAAGTGCAGGTGGAAGCAACCTTTCCAGACGGCACCAAGTTGGTGACAGTGCACGATCCGATTGTTTAGTCGGCGCTAGGCAGTTACGCGTCAAATAAAGCGAACAACAAATGAAAAAGGTGGAGAGAGCAAGAATGAAACCAGGTGAATACATAGTCGAGTCAGGCCATATCGAGCTGAATGAAGGCCGCGAGACCTGCACTGTTGTCGTTGAAAACACAGGCGACCGACCGATTCAGGTGGGCTCACACTACCACTTTTTTGAGACCAACGATGCTTTGGTTTTTGAGCGTGAACAGGCACGTGGTTTTCGATTGAATATCGCCTCAGGTACAGCGGTGCGTTTTGAACCCGGGCAGGCCCGTGAGGTCGAGCTGGTACGTTTTGCAGGTGAGCAGTTGATGTACGGTTTCCAAGGCAAAGTGATGGGCAAATCAGGAGCATAAGATGAAGATGAGTAAATCGGCTTATGCCGAAATGTATGGCCCAACCGTTGGTGATAAAGTTCGACTGGCCGATACTGAGCTGTTTATCCAAATTGAACAGGACTTAACCACCTATGGCGATGAGGTGAAATTTGGTGGCGGAAAAACCATTCGTGATGGCATGGGGCAAAGCCAAGCCAGTTGCCAAATCTCGGC
>JBPEWS010000131.1:0-3141 GCA_052032465.1 Pseudomonadales bacterium | reverse complement strand
ATGGCGCAAGAGTCGCTGTCAAAGCAAAGCAAGTTGGAAAAAAGTGATAGCTTGCCATTTGATGTATTCTTAAAGAACTGGTTTAAATGAGGTTATGATGACACAACGCTATTTAAGCGCCGTAAATTTGCTGCTCGCGGGTTCGGCCCTGCTGATTGCGATTTTGTATTTCCAAAACCACCTAGGGCTTGAAGCCTGTAACTTATGCTTGCTTCAACGTGCAGCGATGGTCGTTTTTGTCGTGGTCATGTTGATCAGCTTGCTTCATAACCGATGGGCTAAACTTTATGGCGGTTTAGGACTGCTAGCTGCGGGAACAGGCATCGCTATTGCCTCCCGTCATGTTTGGCTGCAAAGCTTGCCCGAAGATCAAGTGCCAGCTTGTGGCCCACCAATGGAGTTTTTAATCGAAGCGGGGGTGCCTTGGTTGGATATTATCGCTCAGACGTTGCAAGGCAGTGGTAACTGCGCGGCCGTTTCTTGGGAAATAGCTGGTTTGAGTATTCCGGCCCTGACATTGATTGTCTTTGTTGTTCTGGCCTTGGCTAGCTTGTTGATGGTTGCTAAAGCTCGGTCATAACGATGCTGCTAGGCTTTCTTATCATCTTAGGCTTTCTGGTATTGGGTAGCGGCGTTCAAGCACTGTTTGATCTTCCGTTGCCAAGCTCAATATTGGGTATGCTGCTATTATTTGTGGCGTTAATACTTATCCCGGGGCTCAAGCGACAATTAGAAGAGGCGGGTAATCTACTACAGCGCTATTTAGGCTTGTTTTTCTTTCCTTTAGGTACGGCTCTAGTGCTAGATTCCAGCCCGCTCGCCGCCGATTGGCTGGTCGTCATTTTAACCATTACGGTCTCAACAGCCCTTGCTATTGCTGCACTAGGCGCGACAGTGGCGCTTTTTCGCAAACTAAAATCAAAAAAGGTCGTAGCGTGATGACGGCATTTATCGAATGGCTAAGTCAGCCGATGGTGCTGCTGTTTTTGTCCGTGCTAACGTTTTTTGTCACTGAACGACTGTATCAGCGCTATAAAGTTGCCTTAGTGCACCCTTTGGTGCTCGGAAGTTTGGGGCTAGGTTTGCTCTTACTGCCTTTGGGTATTCAAGCCAGTGCCTATGAGCAGGCGAACCAGTTTCTGATCTTTTTGCTATCACCTGCCGTGGTGGCGCTAGCACTTCCGCTTTATCGCTACAGGCATACAATTTTAAAAAACCAAAAGCTGATCTACAGCTTAGTGTTTTACGGAGCGATTGTCTCAGCGGCGATCGCTTTTTATCTAGCCGTTGCCTTTGAAGCCGAGATAGAAACACTGCGTGCGGTCGTGGCTAAATCCGTGACAACGCCCATCGCGGTTGAGTTGGTACGAATCACTGGGGGCAATATCCCCTTGATTGTGGCAGTTGTGGTGTTTACCGGGATTTTTGGTGCGATGGTTGGCCCTGCTATTTTGCGCTGGTTTGGCATTACCGATGATAAAACAGTGGGCCTCATTTTAGGCATCACTTCGCACGGGATGGGCACGGTTAAATCGTTTGAAATCAGCCCCAAAGCTGGCGCTTTTGCCAGTTTAGGCATGGCTCTTACTGGCGTTGTTACCGCCATCGGTATCGGGCTTTACGTCTTTTTTGTCTGAATTGCGGGTTTAGAAAAGCTGATTCAATTTGAGCACATTGTTTAATGTCTCAACATAAAAAAAGCGAGCCATTCACTTATGCAAATGGCTCGCTTTAATCAGTGTGGCTAAAGGTGATTACTCTGCGCTGTCGTCAGATTTAATCTCTAGTAGCTCAACCACAAAAATGAGTGGTTCATTCGGTCCGATTTCGCCCGCACCCATTTCGCCATAAGCAAGCTCAGGAGAAATGAACAGCTCCCATTTTGAGCCTACAGGCATTTCTTGTAGTGCTTTTGTCCAGCCAGGAATCACTCCACGCAGAGGGAATGTTGCAGGCTCGCCACGCTCATAAGAGCTGTCGAAAATGCTGCCATCCGTAAGGCGACCTTCATAATGAGCGACAATAGTGTCTTCAGCGACAGGCTTTTCACCTTCAGCTGTTTCAAGAACGCGGTATTGTAGACCTTCTTCAAGAACGATAATGCCTTCTTTTTCAGCGTTTTCCGCTAAGAATGCCTTGGCTTTTTCAAGTGCCGCTGCAGATTCTTGAGCTTGACGCGCTTGAAGCTCCATCTGGTAGCCGATCATTTGCGCTTCCATATCTTGCTCAGAAAGTTTGGACTCTTCACCAGAAATTCCCTCGCGAATACCTTTGATATAGGCATCGACATCGATATCGTTGATATTGTCACCAATGTTTTCGCGCATCGCACCACCTGACATATAGCCCACGCTATAAGAGAACTTTTCACTATCAAAGTTTTCGCTTTCTGCAGGCGCTGCTTCTGTCGTTGCTTCAGTCTCGCTACTTACCGTTTCCTTTTCGTCTTCACTACAGCCCGTCATAACAACAAGTGACGAGGCTATTAATGTAGCAAGTAATGTTTTTTTCACAGGAAGTCTCCGTTATAAAAAAGTAGCCCACAGTATGGCAACGGCCGCGCTGTATTTCAATGGCTGATAAGTGCCAGCTCAAAATATCTCACATAATTATTGACTGTTGAGCTTGCTGTTTGATGAGCAGCGGCACTTGCTTTTAACAAAACAAGTGCAAAGCTGATCGTGTGGGGTTAATAAGCAGGTGCGCTGCCGTAGGTGTTGTCGCTTTCATCGCCTTTGATAATGCCTAAAACAAAGAAAACGATTAGGCCAACCAGTGGGACCATCATTAAGAGCTGCAAAAAGCCAGACTTGCCAAAATCATGGAAGCGTCTTGCGTAAAGGGCGATTGAGGGCAATATTGACGCGACGAAAAACACTAAATACGGTAGAAAACCTGAGGGGTTCATCTCACCCGTGACAGTATCGACCGACAGTACCAGCGGCACACACAGGATCACTGAGATAACAATATTTAAGAGTCCAAAAATCCAGAATTCGCGACGAGAAGAGCGATCAGAGTAGTTGAAGCTGTTTTTCCAAGTTTGGATATACGTTTGAATCATATTCATTCCATTTCCTTTTAACGTTGTATGAAAACATCATAAGTTGATGTACGAACAGGTTAGACTTCAAAATGACG
>JBPEWS010000130.1:0-29106 GCA_052032465.1 Pseudomonadales bacterium | reverse complement strand
TCTTTATGACGCTCAGCAAGCTCGTCCTCGCTGTATTGCTCATCAGGTTGGGGCAGGCTCTTCACCTGCGCCGTACCTGATTTGCCTGCCATGCGAACGGTGGCATCACGTCTGAGCCCACGCGCTGTGCCGTAGCTTGAATCAATCACATGGTTCATCGATATGTGCATTTTCTCCCAGTCTTTCGGATCTTTGAGGGTGATATATTGAACCTGCTGCTTTGATTGAAATTGTTGGTTTAAGGCTAGGTGCGGCGTAATGGCGCGACCAGAATTAGCGATCAGTTGTGTGAAGTGAGCTAGCTGAATGGGCGTTGCCAGCATGTAGCCTTGGCCGATAGAGCTAATAATCGTGTCTCCGATATACCACGGCTGGCCGAAACGGGTCTTTTTATAGTCTCGGCTGGCTAACACGCCAGGCTTTTCTCCATACAGGTCAATGCCTGTTGGCTTGCCCAAATTAAACTGGCCAAGAAATTCACTCATGCGGTTGATGCCCAGCTCGTAGCCAAATTCATAAAAATACGTGTCGCAGGATTGGGCAATTGCATGATCTAGATCTACTGTACCGTGGCCTGTGCGCTTCCAGTCGCGATAAAAGCGACTTTTTTCATTGACCTGATACCAGCCTTTATCGAAGATCGACGTGTTCCAGTCGACGATATTATGTTCAAGTAATGCTAAACCCACCATCGGTTTTATCGTTGATGCCGGCGGATACTGGCCTCGTAATGCGCGGTTGAATAATGGGGTGTCGATATCGTCTCGATAGGCATTGTATTGCGTTTGCGAGATGCCATTCACAAAGGCATTGGGATCAAAAGAAGGCGTGCTGACAAAAGTCAGGATTCCGCCTGTCTCGGTATCAATGGCTACCACAGAGCCACGACGATCTCCCATGGCCTCATGAGCCAGTTGTTGAAGCTTAATATCAATGCTGATTTTAAGCGGCTTGCCGGCTACTGCTGGCTGACTTTCTAGCTCTCGATGAATGTAGTTATTGGCATCTTTTTCAACCTGACGAAAACCCGGAAAGCCATGAAGGTGTTCCTCGTAATATTGTTCCAGACCGATTCGGCCAATATGCTGGGTGTTTTTATAACGCTGTGGATCAATGCGCTCTAAATCATTGCGGTTGATACGGTTTACATAGCCGATCAAATGCCCCGTAAGCTCGCTAAAAGGATAGTAGCGGACCAGCTCGGTGGCGACATCAAACTCACTGAGCCAGTAGGCGTGGCTGGCAATGCGCGCCTCTTCTTCCTCAGTTAAGTCATACTTAATGGTTATCGGCTCATGGGGATGGCGAGTGGTGCTAAATTCTTGGCGAAAACTCTCTTGCTCGGATGGACTCAGATCAATAATTGGCGCTAAGGTGGCCAAGACGGTGTCAGCATCCTTGAAACGATCTTTGGTCACTTGTAAGGTTTTCACAGGACGGTTAATGGCAATTGGAACGCCATTTCGGTCTAAGATTTCACCGCGCATCGGCGGTAGCGCTTGGCTTAGAATTCGGTTGTTATCTGACTGCGTTCGATAGGTTTCATATTCTGCAACTTGTAAAAAAGCCATGCGAATTGTCAGGCCAATAAACACCAAAACAATCACTAAGCACGCTTCAATAATACGGCGCTTGGTCAGTTGGGTTTCAGTGGTGAGGCTTTTTGACATCGTTAGCCATCACGGTGATATGGGTGGCCAGCGAGCCATGACAATGCGCGGTATAGCTGCTCGGCGAGAATGACACGAACCAATGGGTGAGGGAAGGTGAGCTCTGATAAGGCCATCATTTGCTGGCATTCTCGTTTGTATTGATCATCCACGCCATCAGGCCCGCCAATGATGATGGCAATATCTTGTGGAATTTGCTGAATTTGCGCTAATTGCTCAGCGAATGCCGTGGTGCTGTAGGAGCGGCCTTTTTCATCCAGAAGCAGCCGAAAGCTGTGTTCAGGGATTCTACTTCGCAGGGTCTGCGCTTCGATTTCACGCCATTGCTCAGCGTGACCCGTTTTACCTCGCTTGGCCATAGGCAGCTCGACCCATTTAACCGTCGCATAGGCCTTGAGCCGTTTCTGGTATTCAGAGACGGCCTCATCCACCCATTTGGGCATTTTTCCTGCGATGGAATAAACGGTAATTCTCACTCGTTTGACTCGTTGTTAATAGCTTAGTAAAACCACTAATCGAAGTGATTAAGGCTCTAGTGGGTCTTTTTCCTCGTTTTGGCTGCGTGCTTTTGAGCTGTGCTGCCATAGGCTTTCAAGGTCATAAAACTCACGCGCCGATGGCAGCATGAGATGCACGATAATGTCGTTCAAGTCGACCAGTACCCACTCAGCATTGGGTTCGGCCTCAATACCTAGCGGTTTAAAGCCAGCTTCTTTCACTTTTTCGACAACATTATTCGCAATTGCGTTCAATTGTCGATTAGAGGTTGCTGTTGCAATGATAAAGCCATCAGCAATATTGGTTTGATCTTTGACATCGATAACGGTGATGTTTTGTCCTTTAATGTCCTCAATGGCGTCGGTAATAATTGGAATCAATGTCTCTAATGACATTTATTGCTCCTCATAGAGTTTTTGTTGTTGGATAAAATGAAGCACCTCAGGGTGCAGTACAGATTGATCAATAGCTTGATGGTCTTTGATTGTTGCTCGAATGGCGGATGAACTTACTTTGAGCGCCAAGCTCGGATCCAGAAAAACCTTTCCTGAAGGCGATTCAAGCAGGGCGTTTTCGTCTTGGGTGAGATAGCCGTCGATATAGGCTTGAACGGTAGGGTTTTGTTCAAGCGAAAAACCGGGTCGATTAACCACATAAAAATGGCATAACGATAATAGCTCCTGCCACGATTTCCACTGATCTAAGCCCACTAAGCTATCCATACCCATCACGAAAATCAGCGATTGCTCATCAGTGATCTCAGCACGTAATTGTTGCATGGTGTCGATGGTATAGGTTGGGCGCTCAGCGGCTAGCTCTCGGGTGTCGATCACAAGGTTAGGGCAAGCTAAGGTCGCAAGGTGAAGCATCAGTAATCGGTCTTCACTACTACTGGCTCGCTGCGTCTTTGTTGGCGACTGATAGCAAGGCATCAATCGTACTGTTGAATCGCATTGTTTGGCGATGTGTTCGGCTACAGCAATATGCCCTAGATGGACAGGGTCAAAGCTGCCGCCGAAAACGATCATCGGATTATTGGCGGATGTTGCCATTGCCTAATACGATATATTTTTCGGTGGTCAGACCTTCTAGACCAACGGGGCCTCGGGCATGAAGTTTGTCTGTCGAGATGCCAATTTCGGCACCTAGGCCATATTCAAAGCCGTCTGCAAAGCGTGTCGAGGCATTAATCATCACTGAGCTTGAGTCCACCTCACGTAGAAACTGCTGACTGCGCGTGTAGTTTTCAGTCACGATGCTATCGGTATGATGACTGCCGTGCTGGTTGATGTGAGCAATCGCCTGATCGATGGAGTCGACGACTTTAATGCTCAGAATCGGCGCGAGATACTCGGTATCCCAGTCTTCGGCTGTTGCTGGCTTACAATCGATGATTGCTTGCGTACGCTCGCAGCCTCGAAGCTCAACGCCTTTGTCTTGGTAGGCGGCAGCTAATTTAGGTAAAAGCTCAAGCTGTGTTTGGTCAACCAGCAGAGTTTCCATTGTATTACAGGTACCATAGCGCTGAGTCTTGGCATTCACTGCAATGGCATAGGCTTTTTCGGCGTCGGCAAACTCGTCGATATACACGTGGCAAATACCGTCAAGGTGCTTGATCACGGCAACACGCGCTTCGTTAGAGATGCGCTCGATGAGTCCTTTGCCACCACGCGGGATAATGACATCAACTTTATCTTTGGCGGTAATCATGGTACCAACGGCTGCGCGGTCCGTTGTTTCAATCACCTGAATGGCGCGCTCATTAAATCCGCTGGCTTTTAGGCCTTCATGAATGCAGGCAGCAATGGCAGTATTAGAGTGAATGGCTTCAGAGCCGCCGCGCAGGATAGCTGCATTACCTGACTTCAAGCAAAGGCTGGCTGCTTCGATCGTTACATTAGGGCGAGACTCATAAATGATGCCGATAACGCCCAAAGGAACACGCATTTTTCCGACTTGAATGCCGCTTGGAAGATAGCGCATATCACGAATTTGACCAACAGGGTCGGGCAGTGCGATAACTTGTTCAAGCGAATCAATCATGCCTTGAAAGCGTCCCTCATTCAGCTCTAAGCGATCCATTAGGGCGCTATCAAGCTGCTTTTCTTTGCCAGCCGTTAAGTCTTTTTGGTTAGCTTCTAAGATGGCCGCCTTATTGGCAATTAGTGCGTTTTTAATTGCTAAAAGAGCTTTGTTTTTATCATCAGTGCTTGCCGATCGAATGGCGTTGCTAGCTGCAACGGCTTGGTCAATCAGCTGTAGAGTGTATTCTTCTGTGCGAGTCATGGTGTCACGTCTTCTGGTTCGAGCTAGGATTTTACCCAAAAAAGGTCGTGTTTTCATGGGTTTTTATTCAGGGAGCAGGGTTTTATGTTGGCTATTACCTTAGTTTTTGCTCAGGATGCGTTTTGGTTATTTCTATAACTTTTGTTAGCTCGCCGCGTCATTTTTTGTATTTATAGTCGTTATAGACAAAATAAACTTTAAATATTTGTCTTGGCTGTTATCATGACCACCAAGTCCGGTTTCTGCTTGAAATTTAACAAGCTTTAACTGTTTTCTAAAAGATAAGATATAAGGTAATTTATTATGTCAACTTATAAGTCTGCTATTGAGTGGGTTCGCGAAATTAAAGCGAAGCACGGTGATACTTGGGCGGCAATCAGCCCAGAAACAGCTGCACGTATGGCTGTTCAAAACCAATTCAAAACAGGTATCGACATCGCTAAGTATAACGCTGCTATCATGCGTAAAGACATGGCTGACTACGATGCTGATAAGTCAAAGTACACTCAGTCTCTAGGTTGCTGGCACGGTTTTGTTGCGCAACAAAAAATGCTTGCGGTTAAAAAGTACCACAAAACTACGAATAAGACATATCTTTACCTTTCAGGTTGGATGGTAGCGGCACTTCGCTCTGAGTTTGGTCCTCTTCCTGACCAATCTATGCATGAAAAGACTTCTGTTCCTGCATTGATCGAAGAGCTTTACACTTTCCTTCGTCAAGCTGACGCTGTTGTATTGAACGACCTTTTCCGTCGTTTGGACGCTGGTGAAGACGTTCAAGCAGAAATCGATAACTTCGAAACTCACGTAGTTCCAGTTATTGCTGATATCGATGCTGGTTTCGGTAACCCAGAAGCAACTTACCTTCTAGGTAAGAAGATGATCGAAGCGGGTGCTTGTGCACTTCAAATCGAAAACCAAGTATCTGACGTGAAGCAATGTGGTCACCAAGACGGTAAAGTAACTGTACCACACGAAGAATTCCACGCGAAAATCAACGCATTGCGTTATGCATTCCTTGAGCTTGGCGTTGACGAAGGTGTTATCGTTGCACGTACTGACTCAGAAGGTGCTGGTCTTACACAGACTATCCCTGTATCTAAAGAGCCAGGCGACTTGGCTTCTCAGTACATTAGCTTCTTGAAAACTGAAGAAGTTGATATCGCTGACGTTAAAGATGACGAAGTTCTTATCAAGAAAGATGGTAAATTGCACCGTCCAGCGCGTCTTGCTAGTGGCCTTTACGAGTTTGCTCCAGGCACTAACATTGACCGTGTTGTTCTTGACTGTGTTGCAAGTCTTCAAGCAGGTGCTGACCTTCTTTGGATCGAAACACCAACTCCAGACGTTGCTGGTATTAAAGCAATGGTTGACCGTGTTAAAGAGCAAGTTCCAGATGCTAAGTTGGTATACAACAACTCTCCATCATTCAACTGGACATTGAACTTCCGTCAACAAGCGTATGACCGTTGGGTTGAAGAAGGTAAGGACGTATCTGCATACGACCGTGCTGACCTAATGAACGCTAAGTACGACGATTCTGAGCTTTCTGCTGATGCAGACGCGAAAGTACGTACGTTCCAAGCGGACATTTCACGTGAAGCAGGTGTTTTCCACCACTTGATTACGCTTCCAACATACCACACAACTGCATTGTCAGTTCACGAGCTTGCTGAAGGTTACTTCGGTGAAGAAGGTATGCTTGCTTATGTTGCTGGCGTTCAGCGTAAAGAGATCCGTGAAGGTGTTGCTTGTGTTAAGCACCAACGCATGGCGGGTTCTGACTTGGGTGACGATCACAAGACATTCTTTGCTGGTGATCAAGCACTTACAGCTGGCGGTGAGAAGAATACATCTAACCAGTTCTAAGACTGTTTTAGATCATTCTCTAAAAGGGCGGGGCTTTGGCTCCGCCTTTTTTTATGCAAAAATTTTAACTGACATCGAGTTTTAGAGGAGTTTGTATGAAACAGGCTGATTTACTAAAGAAGCTTGCTTTAGGCTTTGTTTTTATCTGGTTTTTTGTCGGCGGGTTAGGGCATTTTTTGATCACGGATTTTTTTGTTAGCATCGTTCCGCCTTGGTTTCTTTGGGCTTTAGAAGTGGTTTATGTGACGGGTGTTTTTGAGCTCGCGGGTGCATTCGGCATTTTATGGCAGGTAACTCGTCGTTGGGCCGGACTTGGGCTTTTTGCGTTGACACTGGGTGTTACGCCTTCAAATATTTATATGTGGTTAAACCCTGAGCAGTTTTCTCAGTTTCCAGAGCCATTGTTGGGTTTGCGTTTATTGGTCCAGGTTTTCTTATTGTTCTGTATTTGGTGGGCCGCTATTCGCACATCTTGATGTAATGATCGATTATACCCATCGTTTTAGTTTTCTGCTGATAATTTCACAGGCCTCCATTTATCCTAGAGGTGTCTTAATAGGTAGTTTTTATGCACCCAATTATTCATGATTTAGCGAGCCGCTTTACGGCAAAGCAATACGATAAAAATAAGCGCATTTCTGAACAAGATTTGCAGGTTATATTTGAATCCTTGCGCTTGTCGGCATCATCAATCAATTCACAGCCTTGGCGTTTTGTGGTGATTGAGTCTGATGAAGCTCGTGCTCGATTGGCGAAGACCTTTGAGCAAAACTTTCAGATGAACCAAAAGCATGCCTATGAAGCCTCGCAGATTCTTTTATTAGCGCATAAACCGTATTATCAAAAAGAAGATTTTGAGCGTGTTGTGCAACAAAATATTGCTGATGGCCGCGCCAAACCTGAGGATATGGCATCGGAAATGAAAAAATTCCATTTTGCTGAGCTCAACACCGACGAAACAGGTTTTAACGGCGCTTGGACAAAATCTCAGCTGTATATTGCCTTGGGCAATGTTTTACATACCCTAGCGCGCCTTGGTATTGATAGTACGCCAATGGAGGGTATGGATGCCGAGCAAATTAATGAGGCATTTGCCGACGAGCTGGGTGAGTATCGATGTGAGGTATTATTAGCTATGGGTTATTCTAAAGCAGGTGAGGATTATAACGCTTCACTGCCCAAATCACGCTTGCCAATGCACTCAGTATTGACAAGAATTTAGCTTAACGAGGAGAGAAGACTATGTTGGTAATTAAACGTTTAAAGTCGCTTTCGGTGCGCTTAGTCATCGCTGCATTGCTTGTGAATACGGCCTCTTGCGGCACGATCTTGTATCCTGAGCGAAAAGGCCAAATTGATGGGGAGCTGGATGCTGGTGTGGTTGTGTTAGATGCTATTGGATTATTGTTTTTCCTGATCCCTGGCGTGATTGCCTTTGCGGTAGATTTCAGCAATGGGACCATTTATTTACCGAGTGGCTCGGCCGATATTCAGCATAATGATGGTACAACGCCTCACTCTGCTCAAGGCAATTGGGTGCAAATAGAAGGTGAGCTTACCGATGAACGAATTGCCGAGGCGGTTTCGATTAAATCAGGGGTGGATATCACGATGCAGCAGGTTCAACAAGCAAGAAGAACTCAGCTTTAACCTCAAAAAGCCTTACACGGTGGTGATGGATTACCGCCAAGTTTCAGTTGGTCTTACCACTTCCTTGTGCTCACTTTTTGTTTTGTCGCTCGTACTTAGTCAGTTTTCGGCAGCGGTTTTACACAAAACCTAAACAGTGTTAACGAGTTGTTTCAGTTAGTCTGCATCGCATAACAAAATGAACTAAGGGGGTAAATGATGAATATGAATTTGATGTCTGAGCACTTGGCCAAACGTGCTAAACAGCTGATCGCGCTGAGTGCAGTGGTTTTATTGCAGGCTTGCGGTGGTGGTGATGAGCCCGATCAACCTGATCCTTCAGCAGAAGGCCTAGGGGCTCAAGGAGAATATTCGCTTTGCACTTATAGTAACAACCTTCGTGATTCGGGCTATGCCTCTGCGCGTGTTTCATACCCTTGTGAGTTATCAGGTGAGACTTTGCCAGCTACAACATTGACTGGCGGTTGGACCAACACCAAAGAAGATATGTATTGGCTAGCAGATCATTTAACATCCCACGGATATATTGTTTTTGCTATGACGCCAACCAATATTTATGCGCAGCCTGATACTTGGCAAAAAGCACATGTGGCAGGCTTTAATAAGCTGGCCAGTGAGCATGCTCGAGCGGCAAGTCCTATTTATGGTTTGGTTGACCTTGATAAGCGAAATATCATGGGCTTTTCAATGGGCGGTGGCGGAACACTATTAGCAGCCGCACAGTTGCAAAACCAACAAGCCACTGCGATTGCCTTAGCACCTTGGTTGGGCGACCTTGAGAATAATGTAGCTTTTGAGAATATTCAAAAACCCACCTTTGTATTAGGCAGTGAAAATGACAATCTCGCTTATCCTCAAGACGTGACGCGTTATTACAACCGTTTACCAGCTGAACAAACTAAGCTCTTGGCCATGTTTGCTGGTGCAAGTCACGGTGACTGGTATTTGGGTGGCTCGGCAGATCAAAAAACGCGCTTTAAAACCATCGTTACAGCGGTGCTGGAAACTTACCTGAAAAGTGATTTTGAGGCCGAGGCTTATCTTAATGGCGATAAGCATCAAGACCATGTCAATGAGAATTGGTATTCTCAATATCAGTACTTGCCTCAATAATTATAAAAAACTAATGGCGAGTATCGCCTAGATACTCGCCATCTTCCCGGGATATAGTTAAAGCTATGTTCTGTAGCCATAAGTGGCTTAGCCACCTAGTTGTCAGGAAGAGGCAATAAAAGCTTGAAAAAAAAGCCGCTGCTTGCCCAATTCAGATGAGCTGACAGCGGCTAGTAGGAGGTTAACCTTTCTAACGGAAGCGGCGCTTTTCGCTTCCTAATTTCTCAATGCCGGGCGCTTGCCAATCACCGTTTAAAACGCTTTCTTGTGGTGAATAAAGGCGCAATGTCAGGCCAAATTCGCCCTCGGGTGTTGGCACCCAGTTGTTATCAGGCGCTTGTTCAGGCTGGGTCTTGGCAAAATAAATGGTTAATGAGCCATCAGCGTTTAGCGCCATGGATGAGTTGCTGCCAGCGGCATAGCGCTGCTCAGTGTTTTCAACCAAATAACCCTCTTTGTCATAAACCGTCACCGACCAAAATGCATCAGCAGGTGGAAGCTCACCAGCACTGAATGTCAGTGAATAGCTGTGCTCTCCAGATAATGCCTCTTGGTTACTGTCTTGGCCTGCATTTTGATATACCGCATATTCGCCGCGATTAGCGCCAAAGCCTTCAAGGGCAACTAGGTAGCGAATGCCATAGTCCGTGCCATAGTCTCCTAGTGGAACAAGGCTAGGGTTTGGAGACCAATCCGCTCGGCGGCCCAGTTGTGAAAGGCTGAGCTTGGCTTTATTGATGGCTTTTTCAACCCCGTTTGCTACAGCTTGGCGAATTTCTTGAGAAAGTGTTTCTAGCGGGTTTTTAATGGATGCACCAACACCAATTAGCTTTAACTCTTCTAAAATCGCTTTATCTGCTGAAGGCGGCGGGTTTTGTATCATTAGTCGAGATAAGCGCTTAAAAAAGGCGATTGAATTCATCGACAACACCTCATCAGGTGGTGCAATCTTGTCTTCAACATCAACACAGTCGGGCAGTGTATCTAGCGTGCGGCTGCGATCATAAGGCTCTAGCTGGTAGAGATCTTGAAGTTGGTTAACGTTTGCTAAATCATTGGCGTGTTTGATTTCTGTTCGTCCAATAATCCAAGCCGTATTTGTTGGAGAGCTGATGTGACTATAACCACGTGGTACTTTGCCTTTCCAATTTGGGCCTGTAATAAAATAAGCGCCAGGCTCTTCATTATTTGTTGGTGTTCCAAGGCCTGCGAAGTTGTTCGACCAGGCATCAAGAAAGGCCATTAAAATATAGCGGTCAGCAACGCCGGGAAGCGCCAAAGTTAATGGGCCTTCAGATAGGTCTAAAAAAGCGCTTGAATAGAGGGTGTCTACATTAGGGCGAACCACCGCTCTGAACTCATGATTCGGAATATCTTTAACATGTAAGAAGCTGTTTAAAGGCGCAGCAAAACCGCAGGTGGGTTCAGCTCCGGTTGAGCCTTCTTTGGTCACATCCATGAGTACTAACGGGAAGCCGTAGGCAAAACCTTCTTCGGCTATTTTTTCGTAATCGGGTGTATTATCTCGAAGTCCTGCGTGGGCTGTGGTTAATAATGTGGCAGTTGCTATCGTAGCGGCGATCAATAATTGTTGAATTCGTTTCATACATTCACCTTGTGTCTTTCCACGTAGACTATCGGCTCATAACCTTCGCTTATATGAGCTTTTCAGCGGTTTCGCGTTACCTTTGCGGATGTAAACGTAACTGAAGATCGAGATGATGTCTTCGATGTGTATGAGCTGGTGGGTTGTTATAGAGTTTTGTTATTAGCGTAAGTTTTTATCTCAAATTTTGAAAAAAGACTCGAAGCTTCATTTCTTATATTTATAATCTATGCGTATCAAAAATACACGAATTATTGCTATTGTGCTGTTTTCATTACGATAAAGCAGGCTAGAATATCCAAGGCGTCAAGCAATTTTTTGATAATAACTATAAATGAGGTAAATAATGCTTCCATACCGAACAGCCCTTGCGGACTACGTGACGATTTTCACGGGTTTGTCGACTTTGGCAGGGGGGATCTATTCACTGTATATGGGTAATGCATTTGGTAGCAGTGCAGCAGAGCCTGGGTATTGGGATGGTTATCTACAACACGCGATCGCGATCGCGGTGACGGTTATTTCGCTGTACTTTTTCTTAGATCAGTCCATCAAAATGGCGCGACGAATCATTCTATCGCAAGCCAGCGCGTTGCCTAACTGGTTGGTTTTTGGGATTTTCTATTTTGGCGGTATGGCGTTGTTTACAGTTTTTCAAATTGTTTTTCAGTCTCATATTTTTGAGCGCATACAAATTGCCTACTTTATTACCGCGCTGGTTATTTGGTTAGCGATCACGATTCCGCTATTTATTATGTCAATTTTTTCAAAATCAAAAGAATTTACTCACCAAGGTCGTCGCTATTCGACGCGAAATGAGCCGTGATTCTGAGATCATGTCATGGAGGACAGCTGCTATGCTAAGACCTTTAACGTCATATGCCACGAAAAGCATGAACCAATTACTGATTAAGGCCGTGCATCATGCTGCGTAGTTATTTACGAATGATTGTGTTCTCGGCCATATTGCTGATGGGCATACAGTTGCCAAGCTATGTTGATCGGTATGTACAAACTGTTGAGGCGCATTATCAGGAGGCCAAGCAGGCTATATCTGAGTTTCAGGATGAGGCGAATCGCTATTTTGATGGCAGTCTGACCGCCTTAATTCGTTACTACGATAACAGTAATGACCCTGTTTTTATTGCAGGCGGCGAAAGTATCTCTGGATTAAAAGATCGTTATCAGGCCCTCATGTTGCACCGAAAGGATTTAGATCGGTCAACCTACTGGCGCTATCGCATGGCGCTACTTCAACCCCTTTCAGATATTCGCAAGGAAGTACAAAGCTCATATAATTACGCGGTGACGCTAAATATCGAGTCTATTGTTGTTGGGCTATTACTAGCCTTGTTTTTCTCCCTTTTACTGGAAATTTTGCTGATTTTCTTTGCGAGAGTGTTGCTCAAGTAGTCGCTTTTTGTAACTGGTGGAAGCAAAATGCAAGCTCTTGCTGTAGACAGTTGTCTTTTTGTGTCCCTAGCAGGGACTGGGCTATAAAGCAAGCTAATATGTAATTGAGCGCAGTATTCATAGCATTTATTTTTGATGCTGTGAACTGCGACAAAAACATAATAATAATCGCAGAAGCCCCAACGCAGGAGCCTGATAAATCGCATGAATCTGAATAAAATTGATCTGAACTTACTCGTCTATTTGGAAGTCTTGCTCAAGGAAAGAAGTGTGACCAACGCGGCCGCACAAATTGGTATTACCCAGCCAGCACTGTCCAACAGTCTCAGGCGGCTAAGAGATTTATTCGATGATCCTCTGTTAATTCGCTCAAGCGATGGCATGATTCCTACTGAGCGCGCATTGAGAATTCAGCCAGAGCTCAATGAGGTGTTATCTAAAGTACAGCATTTGGTTCAGCCAGTTCAGGCCTTTAAACCCTTTACGAGTCAGCGGATTTTTAGAATCATGGTGTCTGATTATGCCGAAGCTACGTTGATGCCAACCGTGGTGAATAATGTTCGAAAAGAAGCGCCCAATGTCGTTTTAGATCTGCTAACTCCATCGGATGTGAGCTTTTCGGATATGGAAGATGGGCGAGTGGATATGGCGATTAATCGCTTTGATGATATTCCTAATGCGTTTCATCAAAAGGTATTATGGACGGATGACTTTGCCTGCCTGATGAACAAAAACAATGCGATTGCTGATCGTTTTAATCTAAAAAACTATCTGGATTCCCGTCATATTTGGGTGAGCAAAACGGGTTGGGGCGCTGGTAAGGGCGTTCATCCAAGCAAGCCTTCGGGGTTGGGCTGGGTGGATCAAGCGTTGATGCGTATTGGTAAAAAACGCGATATTTCGGTTTTCACCCGTCATTATCAGATGCCTTCTTTGATGACTAAAAACAATGACTTAGTCGCCACATTGCCAAGACGAATGGCTGAACTGCAAATCTATGCCGATGATATCGTCGTCATGGATCCACCGTTCTTTATCCCAAGCTTTGAGTTAAAAATGGCTTGGAGCCCAATTCTTCAACATAATCCCGCGCACCGATGGCTTCGAAAACTGATCGGGTATGCGGCAGATCGGATTCAAATCCAAGATGAAAAGGAGCGAAAAGTCTAAAAAGCAGAAATCCTAAAGATTCCTTCAAATACGTCTTCAAATACGTTAAAGTATCGAGCTTTTCGATCTACGTAAAGCCGACCGATTAATTTGGAGACATCGAAGTTGATTATTGGAATTTTAAAAGAAACGTTCCCAGGTGAGCAGCGCGTTGCATTTTCGCCCGCGAATATCAAAGCAATGGCGAAGAATGACAACCTAACTTTCTACGTACAAGAAAGTGCAGGTGTTGCCTCTGGTCTTTTGGATGAAGAATACCAAGCTGTTGGTGCAACCATCACAAGCCGCGAAACGATTTGGGCAGAGGCGAATGTTATTTGCCAAGTCCACTCTGGCGGTTCAAACGCGACATTAAGTGAACACGATATTGCTAATTTGCGCCCAGACCAAGTCGTTATTGGCATGGCTGATCCGTTAGCAAACCCTGCCTTTGCTCAGCAAGTGGCTGAGAAGGGCGCTACAGCAATTGCGCTAGAGCTGGTTCCTCGTATCACACGTGCGCAATCTATGGACGTATTATCGTCAAATGCCATGCTAGCCGGCTATAAAGCCGTTTTGATGGCAGCAAGTGAATCTAAGCAAATGTTCCCTATGAATATGACAGCCGCTGGCACGTTGAGCCCAGCGAAAGTGTTTGTTATGGGTGCAGGTGTTGCGGGTCTTCAGGCTTGTGCTACGGCAAAACGTTTGGGCGCAGTTGTTAGCGCTTATGATATTCGTCCAGAAGCTCAGGAACAGATTCTTTCTGTCGGTGCTAAGCCTATTCAGCTTGATCTTACCGCTGAAAAAGGTGAGGGCGGCTATGCGAAAGAGCAGTCAGCTGAATTTATTAAGCGTCAGCAAGAATTGATGACAGAAGTCATGGTTCAACAAGACGTGATTATCACCACGGCGGCAATCCCGGGTCGTCCGTCGCCAATCTTGGTGACAGAAGAGCAGGTCAAAGCGATGAAACCTGGTTCGGTTATTGTTGACTTAGCAGCTGAGCGAGGCGGTAACTGCGCGTTGACTCGTTTGGGTGAAACCGTTGTTGAGCATGGTGTGACCATTGTTGGACCAGCGAACGTACCGGCTTGTTTGCCAGCTCACGGTAGCCAGATGTATGGCAAAAACATGGAAAACTTCCTGAAACTACTAGTCGCTGAAGACGGTAGCTTAAACTTTGATTTTGACGATGAAATTATCAAAGACACCGTGATGACTTATCAAGGTGAAGTCGTCAATAACCGCATTCGCGGTTTACTAAACCTTCCTGTTAACGAAGCTTAAGAGAGATCCGCATGGAATTGATCGTTATTCAAATCACTATTTTTGTGCTCGCCATTTTCCTTGGCGTTGAGTTGATCACCAAAGTCCCACCGACTTTGCATACACCGCTTATGTCGGGTACCAATGCGATTTCAGCTATTACCATCGTGGGCGCGATTATCGCCGCTGGTCAAGATGGCGATATGTTATGGGTGAAAATCCTTGGTTTTGCTGCAGTTGTGCTGGCGACAATTAACGTGGTTGGCGGTTTTATGGTGACCAACCGCATGCTTAGTATGTTTAAGAGGAAGTAAGAAATGTCAGAAGTTGCATTGAATATTGCTTACTTAGTAGCGGCCGTTCTATTTATTTACGGCATTAAGGGCTTGAGCAAGCCAAGAACAGCGGTGCGTGGTAACCAGCTGGCGGCTCTTGGTATGTTGATCGCTATTGTAGCGACGTTATTGAGCCACCAAGTCATTGACTATATTTGGATCATTGCGGGTATGCTGATCGGTGGTGCGATTGGTGCTGTATTAGCGACGCGTATTCAAATGACGGCCATGCCGCAATTGGTTGCTTTGCTTAACGGTTTTGGTGGTGGCGCGTCTTTAGGCGTGGCGCTGGCTGAGCTTTTACACTCGCAAAATGCCTTGGGCGAGTTTGGACTGTTTGCCTCTGGCGCAGCGATTTTAATTGGTGCGGTGACATTGACTGGCTCATTTGTCGCTTTTGCTAAGCTTCAAGAGCTGATTTCAGGCCAGTCAATCGGCTTCCCAGGTATGAAAGTGGTGAATGCGATCTTACTTGCTGCGGCGCTTGGCTCAGTAGTATGGATGATTGTATGTGGCTTCTCACTTGCGCCGCTTGCGGTATTGCTCGTTGCCGCTTTGATCCTTGGCTTGTTCTTGGTGCTTCCAATTGGTGGTGCTGATATGCCTGTTGTTATTGCTTTGCTTAACTCGTATTCAGGTATTGCCGCCGCTGCAGCGGGTTTTGTGATGAACAATAGTGCGTTGATCATCACGGGTGCACTGGTTGGTGCTTCGGGTATTATCCTGACTCAAATCATGTGCACGGCGATGAATCGCTCACTGTTTAATGTCTTATTCGGTGTGATGGCTGAATCATCGGGCGAAAAGCAAGCGGGAAGCGAAATTTACGAAGGTAAAGTGCGCTCGACTTCGGCTGAAGAGCTAGCCATGTTGCTTGAAGATGCTCAGCGTGTGGTCGTTGTTCCAGGTTTTGGTATGGCGATGGCGCAGGCGCAGCACGCGGTTCGTGACTTAGCGAACACACTAGAAGAGCGTGGTGCAGAAGTTTACTACGGTATTCACCCTGTTGCGGGTCGTATGCCAGGTCATATGAACGTTCTTCTTGCTGAAGCTGAAGTGCCTTATGATCGCATGCTAGACATGGATACGGTTAACCCAACATTTGAACAAACTGACGTAGCAATTGTTATTGGTGCAAACGATGTTACCAACCCAATGGCTCGTGAAGATAAAGGCAGCCCGATTTATGGTATGCCGATCTTGAATGTCGATAAAGCAAGAACCGTGGTCGTAGTTAAGCGATCGCTAAGCCCAGGCTTTGCTGGTTTGCCTAACCCCTTGTTTATTAAGGACAATACCCTTATGCTCTTTGGCGATGGTAAGCAAGCTATCGTTGAAGTGACACAAAGCTTAAAAGAGGGCTAATCCTCTTTTGAGCGCAAAGGGTTTTGGATTCCTATGCGGCTCAAACACGTAAAACTTGCTGGGTTTAAATCATTTGTTGATCCTACTAAACTCGGCTTCAAAGAAAATCTAACCGCAATCGTTGGTCCCAACGGTTGCGGGAAATCCAATATCATCGATGCCATTCGCTGGGTTATGGGCGAAAGCGGAGCCAAGCATTTGCGCGGCGAGTCCATGACCGATGTAATCTTTAATGGCTCTCAAGTTCGTAAGCCTGTGAATCGCGCAGCGGTTGAGCTGGTATTTGATAATCACGAAGGCAAAGCTCGCGGAAGTGCCGCTGGTTATCAAGAAATCTCAGTCCGTCGTGAGTTAGACCGAGACAGTAAATCTAGTTACTTTCTAAACGGCACAGCCTGTCGTAAACGTGATATCACCGATATCTTTTTGGGCACAGGCATTAGCCCAAGAAGCTACGCGATCATTGAGCAAGGGACGATTTCGCGTCTGATCGAATCCAAACCTGAAGAGCTTCGCACCTTTATCGAAGAAGCCGCTGGGATTTCGCGCTATAAAGACCGACGCCGTGAAACAGAAAACCGTATCCGTCGTACACGTGAAAACTTGGACCGAGTTAATGACTTAAAGGATGAGCTAACGCGTCAAGTCGCCAAGCTAGAACGACAAGCGGAGGCTGCAAAACGCTATCAACGACTCAAACAAGATGAGCGCCGTGTTAAAGGCGAAATATTAGGCTTAACTTACCAGCAGCAACTACTTTCTTTGAGCTCAAGCGCAGAATTAATCGAGCAGTTAGAGCAACAACTCGCCGACCAACAAGCCAGTGACGCGGCTTTGAAATCACAATTAGACGTCCAACAGCAAGTCTATCAAAGCTTAGCGGATCGCGTGGAGCAGGCTCAGGCGGCGTTTTATCAAAAGGGTGCAGATGTTAGCCAGTTACAAGAGCGGATTCGTTTTGACACAGAACGAAAGCTGACATTAAAACGCGACCTAGATGAGCTTTTAAGCTCTGCCTCGGCGGCTAAGAGTCAGTATATGGAAGATCAGCAGCAACTCGAACAGCTGGTCGAACAGCAAGCGCATTTAGCGCCTGAAATTGACATTCAGGATGAGCGTTTAGAGCAACTGGCAGAGCATGTGCAGGAGCGTCAAGAGCAATTGCTCGCTGTTGATGATCAATGGCAAACTTCGCAACAGCAATTAAGTGATGCGCAAAGGCAGGTTGATCAGCTAAGCCAAAAGCAGCAATTTGAGCAGCAAACACTGAGCAACTTAACTCAACGAGAAGCGCAGCTTAAACAAAGAGAGGACGAGCTCAAAACGGATACTTTCGAAGATAGCTCGACTTTTGATCTCGAACTAGCGCAACTTGAGGAGCAGATTACTTGCTTAAATGCGGCATTAGATGAGGAGCAACAGGCACTCATTTTACGCCAAGAGCAGCTGGATAATAACCGCAAACAACAAAATGAACAGCAAAGTGAGCTCAGAAAAGCCGAAGGTGAGCTGGCCTCTTTGGTGGCGCTTCAAAAGGCGGCTCGAGAAGATAGCCCGACACTTAAGCAATGGCAGGACTCTCAAAATGAGCAGCTGGACGGTGAGCTTATTGAGCAACTGGAAGTCGAAAATGATTGGCGATTTGCTGTGGAGTCCGTGCTGGGTTTATGGTTAAAAAGCCACCTTGTTAAAGATTTGAGCCTACTTTCGGATGATTTGCCCAAGCGCGAGTTTATTGCCCTAATTGAAACACAAAAAGCAATGGATCAAGCGGCTGCCTCTGGCGCTAGTAGCGATCAAAAAATTAGCAGCAAGCTTAAAGACAGCCTAATTCATCAGGTGATGATGTGTCCAGCTTCGCTTTCATGGCTTGCGCCTATTCGTTGTTGTGAGGACTTGGATACCGCGATTGCGCAAAGAGCGCAGCTACAACCGGGCCAGTCATGGATTACACCAAGTGGGGCTTGGGTTGGGCAAGACTGGCTGATGCAGTTCAGTGATAAAGACCCCGCCACGGGCGTTATTGAACGAGCGCAAAACATTCGCGAACTGGAGCAGCGAATCGCCGTTCTTAATGAGAGTGTTGAAAAGCTGCAAGCCGAAATCGATCAAGGAAAACAAGCGCTTAGCGCCATAAACGAGTCTAGGCGGGGAGCTCAATCTGAGCTTAAGCAAGTCGAGCAACATTACCATGAGACGCAGCGAAAGCTTGCAGTGCTGCACAGCCAGCAAGAGCAGCAGCAAAGACAACGTGAGCAACTGGCTACTGAGCTTGGTGAGCTTGAAACCAAGCGCGCTCAATCAGAGGATGCGTTAACGACTGTGATGGAGGAGCTAGAGCTGAATAAGGAGCGTCTGGCACTTCAGGAAAGTCAGGTTGGCGTTAGCGCGCAGACCAAGCGAGAGTATCAAGAGGCGCTCAGCGAAGCGCAATTACAGCTTCAGGCCGTTAAGGAGCAAAAATCTCAACTGGGTTTTCAGACTGAACGATTGCAATTGCAGGTGCAGTCTTTGCAGTCGGCCATTACACGAGCTGAGCAGGTGATGGCAGGTAGCGAGGATAAGCGCCAAGAACTAGAACAAGCACTTAGCTTGATGAGTGATGATGACGCCCAGCAAGCCTTATTGGAAGTCGCGATCGAAGCACATGAACAAGCCAAAGATGATCTAGCTGATGCTCGTGAGCGCCTGCAAGCGCGTGAAAATGAAAATCGTGAGCTGCTTCAGCAGGCTCAAGCGCAGATGCAGGCGATTGACCAGATCAAACAGCAACTTGAAACGGCTAGGATTGACCAAGAAGGCATCAAGCAGCAAGTCAATGCCACTGTTGAGAAAATCATGGGCTTACCGTCCAGTTTAGTGGAGGTGCAGTCTTGGGTGGATGCCCTTGATGAGCAACAGTCTGCTCAGGTGTTGAAAACCAGTTTGGAAAGTTTATCAGGGCAAATTGGTAAAATTGGCGCCGTGAACCTTGCTGCCATCGAAGAGCTAGAAGAGCAACGCGAGCGGTTAAACTTTATTACTCAGCAATACGATGATCTGATTCAGGCATCGCAGATCTTAGAATCGGCCATTCAAAAAATCGATCGCGAGACCAAACAGCGGTTCAAGCAGACCTTTGATTTTGTTAACGAAGGTTTCAAAACGTTGTTTCCCAAGGTGTTTGGTGGAGGGAAAGCCTATCTTGAGCTGATTGATCAAGATTTGTTGAGCACCGGAATCGCCATTATGGCTCGCCCACCGGGCAAGCAAAATAGCACCATTCATCTGCTTTCAGGTGGTGAAAAAGCGCTAACGGCGCTTGCTTTGGTTTTTGCTATTTTTGAACTGAACCCCGCACCGTTTTGTCTACTGGATGAGGTTGACGCACCATTAGATGATGTTAATGTAGAGCGGTATAATAATTTAGTGAAAGAAATGTCCAAAAAAGTGCAGTTTATTTTTATTACGCATAATAAAATAACCATGCAAATGGCCAATGCTTTAATGGGAGTGACCATGAAAGAGCCGGGCGTTTCTGCGATTGTCTCGGTGGATCTCGAAAAAGCCATCGATATGACCCAAGCTGTATAGGATCCCAACGTTTTATGTCTGATTTTCGACTGACCTTGATCGTTATTTTAGTGGCGTTGATTGCCATTATCTTTATTCATAGTGTATGGAAGATTCGTAAATCCAACGCGATCGAGCTGAAAACTGAAAGCAAAGAGGCGAAAAAGTTTCAAAACCTGCCTGATGTCGATGCGCCCAACCCAGAAATTATTAGCGAAGTGCGTGTGCGTGCGAAATTAGGTGAAACCGATGAAGAGCAAACCGCTCAGGTTCATACCCTTGTTGAGGTGGATAATGAGCAAGACACTGATGTGCTTAATTCAGGCGCTAAACCGCTCGATAGCGGCTCGCCAAAGGCTGAAGACAGTGCCGAAGAGCTGAGCTCTAAAAGTGAGCAAGGCGCTGAGTCAAGCTCTGAAAAAGAGGCCTTTTTAAAGCGTCAAAAAAGCTTGTTTGATGCTGAAACAGAGGATAGCAGCAACTCGAAAACTTCAACACAAGCGCAAAAAGATGATTTGGCGCATTCAAATAAGCCGGCAAAGCCTAAGAGTAGCCAAGCTGAAGCAAAACCTCGAAGTGAAAAGCCTGAAGCTGGTAAAAACCGACAGAGTAAAAAAGCCGCTTCAAGCAAAACATCACCCACACTCGGCACCGAGCAAGCAAAGCCCTCGGTGAGCAAAGTGCCTCAGGAACAAATTGTATTGTTTGTTGTTGCACAGGCGGACAAGCCGATGCCGGGTAAAGCATTGATGGATTTATTTTCAGCTCATCAGCTTCGCTTAGGGGAGCATAAGATTTTCCATCGCTACGATGCCACTGAGGACAACTCACTGTATTGCGTGGCTAATGCGATGGATCCTGGGCACTTTGTGGTGCGCAAAATGCCTGAAGAGCAATTTCAAGCATTATGCATGATTTTAACTTTGCCCAATGCCCAAGAGGATGTCGGCAGCTTGCTGGATGATATGCTTGCTCTAGCTGGGCAGATGGCCGAGCAGTTTGGGGTGCATGTTTTGGATGATCAAAAGTCCAGCCTGACGCAACAAACGGTTTCTCACTATCGCCAGCGCATCGCTGACTTCAAGTTAAAAAATCGCTCGCCAGCATGAGCGATGATCGTGGCGCGTCACAAGAAGCCATAAAGCTTCGCATTCGTGAGCTTGTTGATCAGCTGAATGAATACAGCTACCAATATCACGTGCTTGATGAACCTCAAGCGCCCGACAGTGTTTATGATCGACTATTTCACGAGCTACAAGAATTAGATGAACAGCACCCTGAGCTGATTCCCGATGACTCGCCAACAAGGCGGGTCGGTGATCGCCCGCTGAGTCAATTTAGCGAGGTGCGTCACCGCTTGCCGATGCTGTCTTTGACGAATGCCTTTTCAGTTGACGATGTCCTGCATTTTCAACAGCGCTGCGCAGATTCACTTGGCGTGCCATTGAGCGACCTTGAATTTACCTTTGAGCCTAAGCTAGATGGCCTAGCGGTGAGCCTAATCTATGAAAACGGTCTTCTCACGCAGGCGGCAACGCGAGGTGATGGTGAAACGGGTGAGGACATCACCTTAAATGTTCGCACGATCGATAGTGTCTCACTGAGCTTGAAAGGCTCAGGTTGGCCCGAGGTTTTAGAAGTTCGGGGCGAGATTTTAATGTCAAAGGCCGCATTTGATCAGCTCAATGCTAATCAAGCGGCAAATGATCAAAAAGTCTTTGCTAATCCACGCAATGCAGCAGCAGGAAGTATCCGCCAGTTAGACCCTAAAATAGCGGCCAGTCGCGCACTTGAAATTTATTGTTACGGTACGGGCTTTGTTTCCGATGAAGCTAAGCTACCAGGCGCACACGCTGATGTGCTCTCTCAATTACAGACTTTTGGCTGTCGAATTAACCCCTTAACCCAAACGGCAAAAGGTAGTGCCTCAGTTGAGCGAATCTTAAGTGAATTTGCTGAGCGTCGTGCGCAGCTTGGCTATGAGATTGACGGCATCGTGATTAAGGTCAATCGCCTAGATTACCAGCAGCAGTTGGGCTTTATTAGCCGAGCACCTCGTTGGGCAACGGCTTATAAATTCCCTGCGCAAGAAGAAGTCACGGTATTGGAGCAGGTGGATTTTCAGGTAGGTCGCACTGGCGTTATTACGCCGGTAGCACGCTTAAAACCAGTGAATATTGGTGGTGTTACGGTCAGCAATGCAACCTTGCATAATGCCAATGAAATCGAGCGCTTGGCGCTCGCTATTGGTGATTCCGTAGTGGTTTATCGAGCCGGTGATGTGATACCCAAGGTTAAATCGGTATTTAAAAAAGCCGCATTGCCCGTTGAGATTCAGTTTCCAACGCAATGTCCAGTTTGTGACTCACATCTTGAGCATAGCGAGGATGATTCGGTGATACGCTGCGTTGGTGGCCTTATTTGCCGCGCTCAAGCGGTGCAGGCACTGATTCACTTTGCGAGTCGAAAGGCCATGAATATCGACGGGCTGGGCGATAAATGGGTTGAGCAGCTGGTTGAGGAAGGACTCATCAGCGATCTGGCCGATATTTATCATCTGACTCAGGCGCAGTTACTGAAACTTGAGCGCATGGGTGAAAAGTCCAGCGAAAATCTGCTGGCTGCCATCGAGGCCAGTAAAGATACCACCTTGCCCCGTTTTCTTTTTGCTTTAGGCATTCGTGAGGTGGGTCAAGCGACCGCTAAGCAGCTGGCCGTGCACTTTGGTGACCTTGAAGCCATTATGCAGGCCGATGGTGTGGCGCTAGAAGCGGTACCTGATATTGGCCCCATTGTAGCGGCGCATATTGTTGAGTTTTTCAGTGAAACCCATAACCGAGATGTGATTGAGCGCTTAATTGCCGCAGGTGTTCATTGGCCAAAAGCTGAGAAAAAAGTCGTCGAAAAGACGCAATTTTCGGGAAAAACCGTGGTTTTGACGGGTAAATTGCAACTTTTTACCCGAGATGAAGCCAAAGAAAAGCTGGAGCAAATGGGTGCGAAGGTCAGTGGCTCGGTTTCGGCAAAGACCGATTACCTGATAGCTGGGGAAGATGCGGGCAGTAAATTAGCCAAGGCAGAAAAGCTCGGCGTTGAAGTGCTCAATGAGTCAGAATTTAAGGCGTTTATGGATCAGGCTAGTAGTTGATTCACTTGGCGTCAAACCACAAGAGAGGTGTATTTATGGAAAATTCAGGAAGCTTTCGTAAAGCAAAGGCTGAGGCGCAGCGCCTAGCTCAAGATGGGCGTCAAGACGAGGTCAAGCGCTTGGCTGACAAGGCACAAGCCAAGGCCGATAAAGAAAAAGGGCGCATTCATGAACTCTGGGATGAGATCAACACCATGATCGAGATGATTAAGGCGGTGTCCAGCGGTCGATTTAAGCTGGATACGAAAATGTATGTTACCTTGATCGCTGTCGTGCTGTATTTCATCATGCCATTCGATATAATACCTGACTTTTTAGTGGGTCTTGGTTTTGTGGATGATCTAGCCGTTTTGGGCTGGGGCATCGCTCGTTTGCGAACACATCTTGATGATTTTCGTGTGTGGCAGGCGCAGAATCCTGAAGAGCCAAAGACTTAGATCAAGAGATAATGAATGAAACAAGAATCTGATATCCAGTATTATCCGGGTGTTTCTGCAGAGAAGCTGTTTAGTGTATTTCAAGAGCCGAAGTTTTATGAAACACGCTGTGAACTGCTCAATATTGATAATTACAAATTAAAGCAATGCGAGCCACAAAATAACCAATTTGTGGTTAAGCTGCAGTCGGATGTTGATATCCCTAGTGATAAATTGCCTAAAATCGCTCGTTCATTCTTGGGCGAGCAGCTTGAGTCACTGATCACCACGCGCTGGAAGCTCTCTGAAGATGAGCCGTATACCGCAAGCTATGAAATTGAAATCGATAAACTGCCGGTTGAGATTAATGGCAAAATGGTGCTAACCAATACTGATGAAGGTTGTCAGAACTTGGTTTCGGTTGAAGTTGAAAGCTCAATTCCCTTCGTCGGCGGTAAGGTTGAAGATATGATGGCTAAGTACTTCATCAAAGCGCTAGAAAAAGACCGCAAAGCCATCCTGGTTTACCTTTCTCAAGTGGAAGCGGTTAATGGCTAAGTCTGAGGATTTAAGCGGCTTAAAAACGATTGGCGACTGGGTTCGCTACAGTTTTTCTTGCATGAATGAAGCTAAGATTGTCTGTGGCCACGGTACGGATAATCGCTGGGATGAAGCGGTAAGCTTAGTCTATCAAGCACTGCACCTACCTTGGGATACCAATCCTCGTGTTTGGGAAACACGCCTTACCAAAGCTGAGCGCAAGAAGCTCGCTAAGTGGTTAAAAAAGCGCGTAGCCTCACGCCTACCTTTAGCGTATATCAGCGGTAAAGCGCTTTATGCAGGGCTTGAGTTTCAGGTTTCTGAAGCAACGTTGATTCCACGCTCGCCCATTTTTCAGCTGATTGAGCAAGATTTTTATCCATGGATAGAGCTACCGGCTAATGCAGGTCATCATCGTTTCTTGGATTTATGTACAGGTTCTGGTTGCTTAGCCATTTTAATGGCGGCTCATCATTTTGACGCCGAAGTGGTGGGTAGTGATATTTCCCCAGAGGCGCTAGAAATCGCCAACCAAAATAAGCAGGAGCTTGGCGTTCCTAATGTAGAGTTTGTTCAAAGTGATGTTTTTGAGCAAATTGAAGGGCGCTTTGATGTCATTATTTCCAACCCACCGTATGTGGGCGCTGAGGAAATGGCGACTTTGCCCGTGGAGTATCAGCATGAGCCAGTTGATGCCCTTGAAGCGCCAGATAATGGCTTGGCGTTGGCCAAAAAGATTCTGCAACAAAGCGCGAATTACTTAAATGATGGCGGGTTGTTGGTATTAGAAGTCGGTAATTCTGATGATGCACTGGAGCAAGCTTTCCCGAATATTCCTTTTGTTTGGGTTGAGTTTGAGCAGGGTGGACATGGGGTTTGCGTGTTTAGCAAAGCAGAATTAATCAAATATTTTCAATAGGTTGTAATAGCAATGTCAGGTAATACTTTAGGTCAGGCGTTTCGAGTGACCACCTTTGGCGAAAGCCACGGTCTTGCATTAGGTGCTATCGTTGATGGTTGTCCTCCAGGTTTAGAAATTAACGAAGCGTTATTGCAAACGGATCTGGATCGCCGCAAGCCTGGTCAATCTAAGCACACCACTCAGCGTAAAGAGCCTGACCAAGTGAAGATTCTTTCAGGTGTGTTTGAAGGCAAAACAACGGGCACTCCCATTGGTTTATTGATTGAGAATACCGATCAAAAATCAAAGGATTACAGCAATATCAAAGATTTGTTCCGTCCGGGACATGCCGATTATACCTATACGCAAAAATATGGTTTTCGTGATTACCGTGGTGGAGGTCGATCTTCTGCCCGTGAAACGGCAATGCGTGTGGCCGCTGGTGGTATCGCTAAAGCGTACTTAAAACAAGCCTTCGGTGTTGAGATTAAAGCGTGTTGTAATCAAATCGGCGCGGTCAAAGCCGAGCAATATGACTGGTCACAAGTGCGAGAAAATGACTTTTTCTTTCCTGATGCAAGCAAAATTGATGCCCTAGATGCCTTAATGACCAAAACGCGCAAGGACTTAAGCTCAATCGGCGCTAAGGTGAAGGTCGTTGCCACGGGCGTTCCTGTTGGTCTGGGTGAGCCAGTATTTGACCGATTAGATGCGGATATTGCCAAGGCATTGATGTCAATTAACGCGGTGCGAGCCGTTGGTATTGGTGATGGTTTTGATGTGGTTGAGCAAACGGGTGTAGACCACCGCGATGAGATGACCCCAGAAGGTTTCACTTCAAACCATGCAGGTGGCGTTTTGGGTGGCATTTCAACAGGTCAGGACATCATTGCAGAAATTGCGCTAAAACCGACATCGAGCATCCAAATTCCGGGCAAAACCATTACGATTGATGGTGAGCCAACAGAAGTGGTGACAAAAGGTCGTCATGATCCTTGCGTTGGTATTCGTGCGGTTCCGATTGCCGAGTCGATGTTAGCGATCGTGTTAATGGATCATTTGTTACGCCATCAAGGTCAAAACTATAACGTGACACCACCAGCGCCGACTTTCTAATGCCGTCGGCGCATTCGCGCTTTGCAGCGAATTATTTCTTCTTCTTCCTTTTCGCGGGAATACATGTTGCCTATTGGCCAAAAATTTTGGCTCAGCATGGCTACAGTGATTACCATATTGGCGTTATAGGCGCTGTCTTTGTCTTGTTGCGCGTCATTGCTCCTGGCTTTTGGGGGCATTTGGCTGACACGCACCAAAACCATAAAACACTGCTGCTGATCAAAGCCTTTGCCTCATTATTAAGTATGGCGCTGATTTTTATCAGCATTGATCATTATGTTGCTCTGCTGGCTAGCACGGCGCTGTTTGGTTTTTTCCTTCATGGCTTGTTGCCATTGTATGAAACCACAACATTAAACTATTTAGATGGAGACAATCACCGATATAACCTCATTCGTTTATGGGGCTCCATCAGCTTTATTATCGCGGTTTTTGCTACGGGCGCGCTGCTTGACATTCTTCCAGAATCTTTGATCTACGGCTTGTTGCTCGGCTCTTTAGCTTTGTTGTTTATTTCTACTTATCGAATGCCTGACTTACAAGCTGGGATGCCTGCGGCTAAGCTCGGGGCTACGGCGGAAAACTTTTTACGCTCGCTGGGCCGGCCTGCAGTGGTGGTCTTTTTCTTGACCGCTTTTTTGATGCATATGTCCCATGGGCAGTTTTATGGATTTTTTACGCTAAGCCTCGAAGAGGCGGGCTATAGCAGCACGCATATTGGTGCACTGTGGGCCATTGGCGTGGTGGTTGAAATTATCGTGTTCATGACGTTTAAGCACCTGCGATGTTATCTAAGCGACACCACCATTTGGCTGAGTTGTTTAGCGTTTGCCGTAGTGCGCTGGTTGATCATGGCCTATTGCATAGAGAGTTGGCCGATGGTCTGGTTTGCTCAATTGTTCCATGCCTTTACGTTTGGCGGATTCCATAGTTTAATGATGATTTTTATCCACGGGCAATTTGCCAAGCGTCAGCAGGCTCGAGCGCAGAGTTTTAATACCGCGTTTTGCTATGGCCTGGGCACGGGTCTAGGTATTTTCTTGGCTGGGGTATTGATGGAGCAACAAGGCTCAATGGCGAGTTATCTTATCGCCTCAGCCCAAGCCTTCGCGGCATTGATCATCGCGATTTTCGGCGCTTTGTGGATGAAACGACAACCTAATAAAGAGTAAAGAATAACAATGAAAACCCAAATTACAGAGCTTCTTGGCATTGAATATCCACTGATTCTTTCTGGCATGAGCTGGATTTCAACCCCAAAATTAGTCGCGGCAGTCTCCAATGCGGGCGGCTTAGGCATTCTGGCCTCAGGGCCATTAAGTCCTGAAGAAACTCGCGCTGCTATTCGTGAGATTCGCCAACTGACTGACAAGCCTTTTGGGATCGGCTGTACCTTGCTGATGCCTGGTGCCAAGGAAAATGCGCAAGTGGCGGTTGAAGAGCAGGTGCCTGTGGTTAATTTCTCTCTGGGAAAAGGCGAAAAACTCACGGAGCAAGTGCATGCCTATGGAGGCAAAGTGCTGGCAACTGTGACAACTCAAAAACACGCGCTTTCTGCTCAGGCGGTTGGCGTCGATGGCCTGATCGTTACAGGTCATGAAGCTGCGGCTCACGGTGGTGAAGTAACTTCATTGGTGTTGGTGCCCAGTATTGCAGATGCGGTAGATATCCCCGTAATTGCTGCAGGGGGCTTTGGCGATGGACGTGGATTAGCCGCCGCGCTATGTTTGGGCGCTGAGGGTGTCGCAATGGGCTCGCGTTTTGCGGTGTCCAAAGACAGCCCCTTGCATGAAAACATCAAGCAGGCAGCGATCAGCAAATCTCAGCATGAAACCATTTACTCAAAGAACTTCGACGGCATTCCAGCGCGATACATGAAAACGCCGAACGCGGTTAAGCGCACCAAAAAACCCATGCCTTTCCCACTGGCGGCGCTAGAGGCCACTAAGGCAGCAAAACTGGTCAATCAACCTGTGTGGAAGATATTGATGGGTTTGGTGGTGATGCCAGCAAAAGTTAAGCTATTGGCTTATTTTGGCGCGGCAACACCTAAGCTCAAGGCCGCCACGGAGCAGGGCGATCTAACCGAGGGCATGCAGTTTATCGGCCAAACTCAGGGCTTGATCAACACCGCACCTAGCGTTGAAGAGATCGTGCAAACCATTGTGTCGGATGCAAAAGCATTATTGAATCGCGACCTGTAATATCTACCATCAAGCTGTAAAACCAAGTAGAAGTGCTCATGAGCCAGTCTTATATTGAAAACGACGCCTTTGCCCGACTTTTAGGGATCCGACTTGTTGAATCTCGAGATGACTTCGCGATCTGCGAGATGCAACTGACCGACGATCACCTTAATGGCCTAGGTACGCCGCATGGCGCTGTGATCTTCGCTATCGCTGATGTCGCACTAGCTGCGGCTTGCAATACGCGTAATGTCTCAATTGGTATGCAAGCCGAAGTGCGTTATTTCAGCAAACCCCAAGGCGGCCAACTACTTGCGCAAGCTAGCTTGGTTTCTGCATCAAGAAAAATTGGCCATTATCAAGTGCAGTTGCGTGATGCGAAGCAGACGCTTGTGGCTCAGGTTAATGCCACCATCTACCGTCTTGCTGAAAAAGCTGAAAGCTAATAATGACTCAATGATCATGCTTAGCCTGAGTTGCTTTTCTACCTGGTCATAACAAATCGATAAACCCATGCTGTTACTCATTACAGGGATTTTGCTTTGGTCATTGGCGCATCTTTTCCCCAGCTTTTGTCCGAATATCCGAGCAAGGCTTATTGACGCTTTAGGTCGCCAGCCGTATCGAGGCTTATTCTCGTTGGTTATTTTTTCATCTATTGCCTTAATGGTGATGGGTTGGCAATCGGCCTCGCAGGGCATAAGCCGCGAGTTTGGTCTTGGCCAAAAGGCTTGGGCCATGATGAATGGTGTGGAAATAATACGTTGGGTATCGGCATTCATTATGCTGTTTATGGCCAGCGGATTGTTGGTTAGCTCGTTGATAACAACTCGTTTGAGTCGTCAGTTTCGTCATCCACAATTACTGGCCGCTATGCTCTGGGCGTTGGCACATATTTTCTTATACTTGGAGCTAGCTTCTATCGTCTTGTTTGGCGGTTTCTTGATGTGGGCGATGGTTCAGCTATGGGCGATCAACCATCGGGAGGGCGCTTGGCAAAAACCTGCACCTGTCAGCTGGAGGC
>JBPEWS010000013.1:0-11096 GCA_052032465.1 Pseudomonadales bacterium | reverse complement strand
CCATCGATGTTAAGTTCAAGAACGTGCGAGTAAAATGCTTCGCTCTCAAGGTGCTTAACCGTTTCATTAAGTTTAAGTTGTAAAGATACAGGCTCTTTATCCGCACCGTAAACAATGGCAGGTACCAAGTTTTGCTTACGAAGGCGGCGGCTCGCACCTTTCCCTTCTGCTGTACGCACTTCGGCGTTAACAATAAAGTTCTCAGACATAGTCTTCTCCAATGTTCACCCAATCGCGACCAAGTGGGTGAGTTTTATTAAATCCCGAATGTTTCTGATTCAGGTTCAAACATCGCGCTTAGCGATTCTTCGTTGCTGGTTCGACGGATCGACTCAGCTAACATTTTTGATAGGCTCAATGTGCGAATTTTCGGACATTTGGCCATTTTTTCTTCAACAGGAATAGAGTCAGTGACCACTAGCTCATCCAGTTCAGAATTATTAATGTTCTCAATGGCTTTGCCAGATAAAACAGCGTGAGTACAGTAAGCAAGTACACGCTTAGCACCGAACTCTTTTAGCGCTGCTGCAGCTTTACACATGGTGCCTGCCGTATCAACAATATCATCAACAATGATACAGGTGCGGTCTTGTACGTCACCGATCAAGTGCATTACTTGAGATTCATTAGCCTTAGGGCGACGCTTATCAATAATGGCAAGGTCGGTATCGTCACCGAGCATTTTTGCTGCCGCACGAGCACGGACAACACCACCAATATCAGGTGAAACAATACAAATATCTTCGTAATTCTTTGATTCGATATCGCGCATGAAAATAGACGTGCTGTAGACGTTATCTACAGGAATATCGAAAAAGCCTTGGATTTGGTCTGCATGCAAATCAACCGTTAACACACGGTCAATTCCGACGCCAACTAACATATCTGCCACAACTCGTGCCGTGATAGCAACGCGTGCAGAGCGAACGCGGCGATCCTGACGAGCATAGCCGAAATAAGGAATCACGGCAGTAATACGACCTGCAGATGAGCGACGCAATGCATCGGCCATCACCATGATTTCCATCAAGTTGTCATTTGACGGAGCGCAAGTGGATTGCACGATAAAAACATCCTTACCACGGACATTTTCTTGAATTTCTGTTGTGATCTCGCCATCAGAAAACTTACCAACCTCGGCTTTTCCTACAGGAATATTGAGGTATTTAGCAATGGCTTTAGTGAGATTTGGATTTGCGTTACCGCTAAACAGGACCAGTTTCGGCATGATGCATCCTCATTGGCAGTCATGTTCATAGCCAAACACAGCTTGGCAGCGAAAGATGGCAGGGGTAGCTGGATTCGAACCAACGATGCCGGGATCAAAACCCGGTGCCTTAACCGCTTGGCCATACCCCTGTATTACTGTAGTGCGGGTGACTGATTAAGACCTTCTGTAAGAAAAACGGTCCAACCATTGTCTAGCGCACTGATTGCGCTATATTGCAACAGCGCATCTTCTTGGCGTTCAAACGCGAGAAAAATGCACGCGCCTGTTCCTGTGAGCTTGGGTTGACCAAACGCATTTAGCGTTTGAAAGGCTTGCTCCATATTTGGATACAAGTCTCTGACCACAGGTTCGCAATGATTGGTAAATTCACACTCATTGCTGTGCTCAAGAAAGGCGGCTATTTTGCAAATTTTAGCATCTCGTGTCAACGTTTTTGAGCAAAAAACTTCAGCCGTTGAAATGTGTTGATTGGGAAAGACCACGACAAACCAGCGTTTAGGTAGTGTGACGGGTGTGATAATTTCGCCGACACCCTCGGCCCAAGCACTATGTCCATGCACGAAAATGGGAACATCGGCCCCCAGTTTTAAGCCAATATCGGCCAATTGCTGAATAGATAAATTTAAGCCCCAGAGTTGATTTAGCGCGAGCAGGGTAGAAGCGGCATTGCTTGAGCCGCCGCCGACGCCACCACCCATTGGGAGGTGCTTTTCTAATTGAATCGACACGCCAGCTGTGGGCTGCGCATGTTTTTTTAGCTCGCTTGCAGCTTTAAGGATTAAGTTGTCCTGCGCAGGGATATCGGTGTCATCTTCTAAATAAAGCTGACCATCGGTTGTTGCTGTAAAACTGAGGTAGTCACAAATGTCGAGCATTTGAAACACGGTTTGTAATTCATGATAACCATCTTCGCGCCGTCCAGTAATGTGCAAAAACAGGTTAAGCTTAGCTGGTGCTGCAATACGAAGCGATAACGGGGCAGTTGGCGTTGCAGTCATGACAATCAGATGCTTAAAGCGACCAGCGGTTAAATAACAGCACGAGCTTAAGCTCGCCTTTAGACGCCCGAATTTTGCGCGGCAGTGGTAAACTACCCGCTGATTGGTACTGGGTATAATCCAAGGTCCAGCCCTCTTGCTCTAACCGCTCAAGCAACCCTTCGCTGGAATACTGCGCCTCATGGTCGCCAGGAGCCGGTAGTCCTTTGGACCAATACGCTAAGCTTTGAATTGGAAGAGGCCAGCCGATGATGTCGGCAAACAGAAGCTCTGGGTTATCGGTAATATGGGTTTCTTTTTGGTGGGTAATTTGCGCAAGACGCTCATTGCCGCGAATCTCAAAAGCGCCTAAAGAAAATGGCCCAGAAAGCCGCACTTTATACTCGTTATCGGCCTGCTCCCAAAACAAATAAGCACTTCCAGCCTCATCCTCAAACTGGTAGCCCACTTTGCCATCAACTTCCCAGCTATTTAGCGCAACCAAAGCCGCTCGTTGCTCCTCATTTAAGTCGCTCAGCCCAAGCACAACGCCTAGGCTGCTACAGCCGCTGAGCAGCAGGATCATTGCCGCTAATGCCGCTAAGGCTAAGTACGTAAAGCGTCTCATCGAGACGATTGGCATCATGATGTTATTCACTGTCTTCAAGCGTTACGCCAAGGCGCTCAAGTGTGTCGAGCAAATAGGTTTTTCGATCATCCGATTGTTTCAAGGCCTCAGACCAAACCTGCTTAGCGCGCTCGGGCTCACCTGTTACCCAGTATATCTCGCCCAAATGTGCGGCCACTTCAGGGTCGTATTTTAACTGCTCATAGACATTTTCGATCAATTCTTTAGCCTCAGTGATTCGGCCTTGGCGAAAACGAAGCCAGCCTAAGCTATCCAAATACATGGGACTGGTTGGCTCAATAGCGAGTGCATCATTAATGAGCTGCTCAGCTTCATCCAGCTTAATGTTTTTGTCGGCGTAGTAATACCCCAAGGAATTGAGCGCATCAGCATTATAGGGGTTAAGCTCAATCACTTTTTGCATATCTTGAATAAAGAGCTCGTCGTACTCAGCCAGAATCCCCACCACGCCACGCGCATAAATCAGGTCCACATTTTGAGGCTGGCGTTTCATCATCAATGAATAAAGCGCAATCGCCTCGAGATATTTTTCCTGTTTCATCAGTAGGCGAGTTTCCATCGTGGCAATATCATCGGTCGCCATTGGAAAGTCGTTATATAGCTGCTCGATCAGGGCCTCGGCTTCATCAAAGCGCTTCAGCTGCGCCAAATAACTGAGACGCAACACTTGAGCGTCGTAGAAAAAATCCGATTGTGCAGGCACCTTCTCGGTATAGGCAATGGCCGATTCATATTGCTCTTCGTTGCTGTCGATTTCAGCAAGCACGAGGTTAGCGCGATCAGGCAGGCCATCTAGTGCTGATTCGGCTAGGGTTTTTGCTGTGTTTGGGCGGTCAGCTTGGTTCATTAACGCGGCTAGCTGAAGCTGGTAATACGCATCTGGATGACTGGTCTGCGTCTGGGCAAAACGATCGGCAGCATCGATACGCTCTTGTTGCAGACGCTTTTGGATATAGTATAAACCGACATCCTGATCATCCGGGTGCTGGGCAATAAGCTGCTCAAGTGCGGCCTCAGACTCGGTGTTTTTTCCCTGCTGCTCTAATAAATCAATCTGCAAAATCTCTAGCTCGGAGGCATTAGGGTAGACCTGCAAAGCTTTATTAAGGCTGTCTTGCGCCGCGTTAAGCTGTTGTTCTAAAAGCTGAATGCGTGTGATCATCGCCCAATGATTTTGCGCGCGCGCAGTTTCTGGCGCTCGCTGGTTGAGTTGTCCCAAATAGTTGACTCGCTCCATCGGTAGCGTGACATAAAGCTCGGCGATAGAGCGCAGGCTCGCAGTTGGGTAATTTCGGATCAGTGCACTGGTGGCATTAACGGCGGCAGGATACTTTTTGCCGTTGAGTAGCGCATGGATGATATAAAGTGTCGTTGAAGGGTGGCCTTCTTGGCGAAGATCATCAACCAATAAACTCATTTTGGTGGCTTGCTGGAAGTCGTTTTGGCTGAGTGCGATTTGCAGGCCTTGTTCAGCAACAGCAATGTTTTGAGTCTCTTTTGCAACCTTATAATGCGCATTGATCAAAGAAATTTCTTCGTCGCTCGATAAGGTGTTGGCGAGTTGTTTAAAGGCCGCATTATCTGAAACTGGGCTGGGCTTCATTAATGACTGACAGCCCGAGAGTGAAACCATGAAAAAAGCGGCACAAATTAGCGAGAAAAAATGCGAACGTTTCAAATGTGAACTCAAGAAAAATAATTACCTCATTAAACCACCGCATGCGCGCTTTCTCAACCTTGAGTGAGTTTTAGAAATGTATCGAGCAAAGTGCGCAAGTTTTTTGTAAAATGCCTCCATGAATATTCAATGCTGGGGTGTAAACCACCTGACTGCCTCCATCGACGAGCGAGAGCGCCTGTACATCGCGCAGGACAAGCTCTGGCCGTGGCTTGAGGCTTTGCGACAGATCCCAGCGGTCACCGAAGTCTTTTTGCTTTCAACCTGTAATCGAGTCGAAGTTTGTCTGGTTGCTGAGCAAGCCATTGACGAATCGGCGGTGTTGGCATGGTTTGCAAAGCTCGCAAAAAGCACGCCTGAATCCGTGAAAAAGACATTATTTCATTTTCAGGGTCGTGCGGCCTTTCAGCACCTAGTTGAGGTGGCCTCGGGTTTGGACTCGCTGGTTTTGGGTGAGCCGCAGATATTCGGTCAAATGAAATCAGCCTACGCCACGTTGCACCAAGAAGACTATATCGGCAAAGAGCTAGAGCAGGCCTTTCAGTCAGTTTTTCGTATCGCCAAACGAGTGCGCAGAGAAACAGAGATTGGCGTTAACTCCGTTTCTGTTGCCTCCGTTGCCGTGAGTTTAGCTCGACAATTATTTGGTGAGCTGAGCAAAATGCGCTGCTTGCTCATTGGTGCGGGTGAAATGATTCGCTTGGTCAGTCAGCACATACATACCCAGCAGCCCAGATCGATAACGATAGCTAACCGAAGCATCAATAATGCGCGTTTATTGGCGGATGCTGTTCAAGGGCAGGCGGTTAATCTAGAAGAGCTTGAAAGCGCAATGGCGCAAGCGGATTTGGTGATTAGCTGTACCGGCTCCTCCTTGCCGCTGATCGGAACGGGGCTAGTGCAGTCGGTGCAAAAACAGCGTAAATATCGCCCCTTATTATTGATTGATTTAGCCGTGCCACGAGATATTGAGCAGGCAATTGATGAGCTTGGCGATGTGTATTTGTACTGTGTTGATGACTTGCAGCAAATCGTCCAAGACAATGCGGAGTCTAGGGCTCGGGCCGCTAAACAAGCGCAGCTGATGATTGACCAAGAAGTCAATGATGTGATGGCTAAGCGCCAGATCAAGCGACAAATGGGAGATGTGGTAAACTACCGTCAAATGGCTGAGCAGTGGCGTGAAGAGTTATTGCAAAAAGCGCTCAAAGAGCTGGAAAAAGACCCTAGCAATAGCTTGGCGATCATGGAGCAGTTTAGCGTGCAGCTCACCAGAAAATTAACGCATTATCCCACTCAGGCGCTGCGTGAGGCGATTGAGCAACAAGATCAGCAGCAAATTCAGGTGATCAAGCGACAGCTTGGGATAGAGTAGGTATGCAGGTCGGGATTGAATAAGCTAGCAGGTAAAGCACGATGTTTGGCGTAAGTGCGCACTGACTAACCAGCTGCGTTCTGCGTCATTGACTAAAGGTTAAGCAGTAGCTGAGAAACGGTTGAGAAATCGATGAGTAGTGATGAACCCAAGCTCACGGTGAATGATTTTAAGGCAAGAACAACAACAAACGCTCGAAAGAGATAAGAAGAGACAAAGAAAAGAGATAAGTATGATCAATAAAAGTATCGAACATAAGCTGGCGCTGGTGGTGGATCGTCATGAAGAGCTCCAAGCGCTGCTTTCTGACCCTGACGTTATCAGTGACCAAGAGCAGTTTATGAAGCTCTCCAAGGAGTATGCGGAAAGCGAGCCGGTAGTGAAATGCTTTCAGGAATACCAATTACAGTTAGAAAATATTGATACCGCGCAGATGATGCTGGAAGACGATGATCCAGATATGCGCGAAATGGCCGAGCTGGAAATTGCCGAAGCGAAGGAAAAAGTTGAAGCCGCTGAAGTTGAGCTGCAAAAGCTGATGCTGCCAAAAGATCCTTACGATGGCTGTAATGTCTTTTTAGAAGTTCGAGCGGGAACAGGCGGCGACGAAGCGGCTATTTTTAGTGGTGACTTGTTCCGCATGTACAGCCGTTATGCAGAAAAGCGCGGCTGGCGCATTGAGATCATGAGCCAAAGCGATGGCGATCACGGTGGTTTTAAAGAAGTTATTTGCCGTGTTATTGGCGATCAAGTGTACTCAAACTTAAAGTTTGAATCGGGAGCTCACCGTGTTCAGCGTGTTCCTGAAACAGAGTCTCAGGGAAGGGTTCATACCTCGGCTTGCACCGTGGCCATTATGCCTGAGCCAGATGAAATGGCCGAGATTGAAATCAAAAAAGAAGATTTGCGTGTTGATACCTTCCGCTCTTCGGGCGCGGGTGGTCAGCACGTAAACACCACAGATTCGGCGATTCGTATCACGCACTTGCCAACGGGTGTCGTAGTCGAATGTCAGGATGAACGCTCACAGCATAAAAACCGTGCCAAAGCGATGTCGATGCTGCAAGCCAAACTGGTTGATGCGCAAATTCAGGCGCAGCAAAAAGAACAAGCCGCGCAGCGCAAGTCTTTGGTGGGTTCGGGAGATCGTTCAGAGCGTATCCGCACCTATAACTACCCTCAGGGGCGCGTTACAGACCACCGCATTAATTTAACGCTTTATAAGCTGCCTGAAATCATGGAAGGCGATATGGAAGAGCTTATTCAAGGCCTAGTGAATGAGCATCAAGCTGAGCAATTAGCCAACCTCTCTCAGGAAGCCAGCTAAACTGATGGCGGAACGAACGCTCGCTGAGGTTCAACAGTGGCTGATGCAGTCGCTGGCCCAGCGAGCTGATGCTGAGACTGTCGTTAAAACCTTGCTGGCCAGCTTGGCTGATTGCACAAGGGCGGATTTATACGCACGTCCTGAAAAGCACATCACTGAGTCGCAATATGCTCAACTCGAGCAGGCGCTCCTTCGGCTGAACCAGCAAGAGCCGTTGGCCTATGTTTTGGGTCAGCAAGCATTTTGGTCGCTGGATCTTAAGGTGTCCGCTGATACGCTGATTCCTCGACCTGATACTGAAGTTATCGTAGAAACTGCGCTAGCGCTTGAATTGCCCGAGCATGCTTGTGTGCTTGATTTGGGCACCGGTACAGGTGCTATTGCGCTGGCGCTGGCGGTTGAACGGCCCAAGTGGCATATTACCGCTGTTGATGTCAGCGAGGCGGCACTAAGAATGGCGCGATTAAACCGCGACCAAAACCAACTCACTCAGGTGCAAATGTTGCAGTCGGACTGGATGAGCAGCGTCGAGGGAAGCTTTGACTGTATTATCAGCAACCCGCCTTATATCGCAGAGCATGACCCGCATTTAGCCGCCTTAACTCATGAGCCACGCCAAGCGTTGGTGTCGGGCCGTGATGGATTAACGGATATTCGCCAAATCATTGCGCAAGCCCAAGCGCAGCTCAATTCCCGAGGCGTGCTTTTATTCGAGCATGGATACGATCAACACCAACAGGTGCAAAACCTGATGAAGCAGGCAGGTTTTCACTCAATAACCAGTGGCAAAGATTATGGCGATAACTGGCGCTGGACACTTGGCTACAAAGCCTAGGTAAGCTAAAACCTAGCAAACGCGAACGCAGCGCAAAGGATTTTGTCTGGCGCTGAGAGTAAAATAATGAATGAATCAGCCCGCAAGGACTCACCCATGACACAAGCTCAGAGAAAAACGCTACTCATCATAGGCCATACGCCTTCAGAGAATACTCGGCGTTTAATGCAATCAATGGAAGATGCCGTGACGTCTCTCGCTTTGACGGATATAAAGCTTGAGGTGCACTCGCCATTTGATGTCGATGCAAAGCGAGTTCAGGCAGCAGATGCCATTATTTTGTTTACCACTGAAAACTTTGGCTATATGAGCGGTGCGCTAAAAGACTGTTTTGAACGCATTTATTACCCCTGCCTTGAGCACACACAAGGTCTTCCTGTGGCACTAGTTATTCGAGCTGGAAACGATGGTCAGGGCGCCCAGCGCAGTGTCCAAAGCATCATGACCGGGCTGCGTTGGCGTGAGGCCCAGCCCCCGCTGATTTGTAAAGGCGCTTGGCAGGAAGCGTTCATCCAACAAGTCTGTGAACGAGCGGCTTTTATGGCGGTGGCGTTAGAAGCTGGCATGCTCTGAAAACCGTGCTATCCGTTGTTTTGTCGATGGTTTTTTTGGAATAAACGGATTAATTCAGATTTTTTTTAGAAAAAGGCTTGACGCTATAGGGTGGTTTGCCGATAATGCACGGCCTTACGCGGCTGTAGCTCAGTTGGATAGAGTATTTGGCTACGAACCAAAGGGTCGGGGGTTCGAATCCTCCCAGCCGCGCCAATCAATAGTTTTTTATATTGATGACTCTCCTCCTAGATGTTGTGATTTTTTAAAGCCTTTCCAGTTGAAAGGCTTTTTTTTTGCCTCTTTGATTCATATTTCTAACGAAATATTCTCGAGCGTCTTTTTGTTTGGCGCTTTCAACAAAAACACGATCAAACATTCGGCTTGCTCTTCACTTTTTACCTAGCCTGACTTCTCTTATACTGTCGTTTGCTGATGACTTACCGAGTGAAACCATGATGCGTTCGACTTTTTCTTTTTTAGCTTTCGTTTGTTTTGCCTTATTGATCGGCTGTGGCTCTGAGCCCAATAGCCATTCTGGAGCGCAGAGCGTGATCGAGTTTTCAGGCCCAACGATGGGAACGCGCTACTCAGTTAAACTGGTCACAAACCCAGAAACAGCCGACATTGAAGCACTAAAAAGCCAAGTGGATGCACGGTTAGAGCAGCTCAATGCGATTTTTTCGACCTATATTTCTGATTCTGAGTTGATGCAGTTTAATGCTGCTGCAGAAGATCAAGCCATTGCCATTTCAAAAGAGCTGTTTTGGGTGATGTCTTTCGGAAAAAAGCTAGCCAGTGACAGCAATGGATATTTTGACATGACCATTCGCCCTTTGGTGGAGCTTTGGGGCTTTGGCAAAAAGGCGCGATCGGGCGAAATGATACCTGCCGAACAAGTTCAAGCCGCTATGGAAATGATCAACAAAGGTGATGATATTGATTTGAGCATGATGAAAGAGTCCGCCATGAAATACAGCGAGCTGTCTGTGGATTTATCCGCCATTGCTAAAGGCTATGCGGTTGATCAGCTTGTAGAGCTATTGAATGACCAAGGCTTTGACAACCTGTTAGTTGAAGTAGGCGGTGAAATAAAAGCCCAAGGTGAAAAACCGGGCGGCCAGCCTTGGGTTATTGGCATTGAAAAGCCCGTGACAGAGGCGCGAGCTATTGAGCAATTGATCAAAGTCACGGATATGGCGATGGCAACCTCGGGCGACTATCGCAATTATTTTGAGGTAGACGGCCAGCGTTTATCACACATCATTGACCCGAAAACGGGTTATCCGATTACGCATAATTTAGTCTCGGCCACTGTTTTAGATGAAAACTGCATGGTCGCGGATGGTCTAGCGACGGCGATGTTGGCAATGGGGCCACAAAAAGCCAAGCAGCTTGCGGTTCGATATAATGCGCCTGTGTATTTGATCACCAAAACAGACGAAGGCTTTGAGACGTGGTATAACCCTAAAATGAAGCGTTATTTACTTGAGGCAGCGCCAGAATAATCCATACCAGCGGCAAAAAAGGAAGATACGGTGAGTGACACGGTCATAATCAGTTTAAGCGATGATGTAGTAATTTTGCCTTCAGGCGAGATTCATTGGCATTCGGAACTTGAGCTGCAGGCACTATCTGAGCAAATTGACTTTGTGACGCCGCGTATCCCCATTGACCTGACACCGGGGGAAACCCCGCGCTTTGTTCAGGGAGTGCAGCAGGCGCAAGACGTGCTAAATGACGCCAATAGGCGAGTCGCCAATTTTCGTGAGGTGTTTCTCAACCTTCCCACAGATCAAGTCGATGTCATATCTCGCGCAAAGCAGCTGATGCGCTGGCATTATGACCATCGCTTTTGTGGTCGCTGTGGCTCGGCCATGCAGCAATCGTTGCGCAAATGCGAACCTGAAAAAGTCTGCACACAGTGCGGCTTCTCCGTTTATCCGCGCATTTCCCCCTGCGTTATTTGCTTGATTCGTCGTGGCGACGAGGTCTTGTTGGCCAAGCCAGCAGGTCGATCGCGCAATTTTTACAGCCTTATCGCAGGCTTTATCGAAGCAGGTGAAAGTGCCGAGCAGGGCGTGCACCGCGAAGTGTATGAAGAAGTCGGATTACAGGTGAAAAACGTTCGCTATCTATTAAGTCAGTCTTGGCCGTTTTCGCATTCTTTGATGCTCGGCTTTGTGGCCGATTATGCCGGTGGCGAGATACAGTATATTGATGGCGAAATCGCCGAGGCAGACTGGTTTGCCCTAGATGATTTGCCAAATTTGCCACCAAAAGGTACGGTGGCTTATCAGTTAATTCAAACCTTCCTGAACGTATCAGGAAACCCGATCAACGAGGAGTGATTATGGAGTTCGTCGCCGACTATGGCATGTTTTTGTTAAAGATTTTAACCGTGGTGATCGCGATCATTGCTGTGGTATTGGTGATTGCTTCAACTGTTGCCGCTGGGAAGTCTCGCTCCGT
>JBPEWS010000129.1:0-2566 GCA_052032465.1 Pseudomonadales bacterium | reverse complement strand
TCATTCATTTCGGCTAGGGCTTTTTGGCGATATAAGGCGTTATTATCGATATTGATTTTCGCATCAAGGCACAATAAATCCCCTTCTTGAGTCGTGACCAGTGGGTTAACCTCAATAAGCGATAAATCGTTTTCTTCAAACAGCTTGGCCAGTTTAATGAAGATATCGGTAAACTGCTTTACTTGCTTGCCTTGTAAGCCCAGCTGGTAGGCCAGTTCGCGGCCTTGATATGGCATGGCGCCAAGCGCTTCATCCAAGCTGACTTTTAAGATCTTTTCAGGTTCTGTGCGCGCCACTTCTTCGATGTCGACACCGCCTTCAGTAGACGCCATGAAGACAATTTTTCGCGAGTTTCGGTCGACGGTTGCACCTAAATACAGCTCACGGTCAATATCAGTGATCGCTTCAGCTAAAATGCGATTAACCGGCAGGCCTTGTTCACCCGTTTGATAGGTTTTAAAGGTTTTTCTAAACCACTGAACCGCAAAGGCTTCGGCTTCATCTAAAGAGCTAATGAGCTTGACGCCACCTGCTTTACCTCGTCCACCAGCGTGAACCTGAACTTTAAGAACGCATTTTTTATCAGGAAATTGCTGAACGGCTTTGAGCAGCTCAGCCTTGTTTCTTGCGACAATATTTTTGGGAATAGGAAGCTGGTAACGGCCAAAAAGCTTTTTGGCCTGATATTCATGTAAATTCATATTGAGTGCTTAGCTTATTTCTTTTTACGCTTACGTTGCGCTTTGTGTAAAGCGCGCTGATCCACTGCTAAAGCTGCCTCATGTACAACCTCCGATAGGCTCGGATGGCTGAACATCGTCAGCTGAATGTCCTCAATAGTAGCACCAAATTCCATTGCGATCACAATTTGTTGTAATAGCTCTGAAGCTTGAGGGCCGATAATCGTACAACCTAAAATGCGGTCGGTCTTCTCATCAGCGACGAATTTCACCATGCCTTCAGCATCATCTGCCGCTAGTGCACGCCCGTTGGCAGCAAAAGGCATAGCGCCAGACTTATACTCAACGCCCTGTTCTTTTAGCTCATCTTCAGATTGTCCAACCCAAGCAAGTTCTGGGTGTGTGTAGATCACACTTGGAATAAGATCGTAATTCACTAAGCTTTGCTCGCCCTCGATGCGCTCAACACAAACCACGCCTTCTTCCATCGCTTTATGCGCAAGTGCCGGGCCATGAATCAAGTCGCCGATGGCGTAAACGCCGTCAATATTGGTTTTGTAGCTTTCATCGACTTCGATTTGTCCGCGGTCAGACATTTTCAGATCAACGCCGTCAGCAAGAAGCCCTTCAACATAAGGTTTGCGACCAACAGCAACAATCAGTTTTTCAAACTCAGCGCTTTGCTCTTCACCATTTAAGTCATAGGTAACATCTACGCTATTTTTATTAACGCTTGAGCCTTTGACTTTAGCGCCTAGTTGAATATCAAGCCCTTGTTTTTTGAGCTGTTTAAGCAACTCTTTGCTGGCTTGACTATCTACCATAGGCAAAAAGCTATCCATGGCTTCAAAAACAACCACTTTAGCACCGAGTCGTGCCCAAACACTGCCAAGCTCTAGGCCAATAACGCCAGCGCCAATTACACCGAGTGTTTTAGGCACTTCGGTGAATTCCAATGCGCCAGTTGAATCAACAATGATGCCAGCCTCGTTATCAACGGGTGTTGGCGGGATATTGATTGGCACAGAACCGGTGGCCAAAATGACGTGTTTAGCGTCAATCAGCTGCTCTTCGCCGTCAAAGCTGGTGAACTTAACTTGCTTGTTTTTTTGTAGCTGACCGCTACCTTGAAGCCAGTCGATTTTATGTGCTTTAAACAAGCCAGCAACACCATCGATTAGCTTTTTCACAACATCGTCTTTGCGCGAGATCATGGCTTTGACATCAACCGCGAGCTCTTTGACAGACAGTCCGTGCTGCTCGAAGTGCTCATTCGCAAATAGGTAATGATGCGAAGTATCGAGTAACGCTTTTGAAGGAATACAGCCGACATTAAGACAAGTGCCGCCTAATGCGGGCTTATCAAACTTGTTTTTACGCTTTTCGATACAAGCGACGGTAAAGCCGAGCTGAGCGGCGCGGATGGCTGCAATATAGCCGCCAGGGCCGCCGCCAATAATCACAAAATCATAATTTGCCATAGTGTTACCTGCGAGACCGCCGCGCCGTCGTGTTTAAAGATCGAGAAGTAGACGCGAAGGATCTTCGATAAATTGTTTTACAGTGACCAAAAATTGTACGGCATCTTTGCCATCAATCAAGCGATGATCGTAAGTTAATGCTAAATTCATCATTGGAAGAATCTTCACTTCGCCATCAACCGCCATCGGACGCTCTTGGATAGCATGCATACCTAAGATAGCAGTTTGTGGCGGATTCAAGATCGGCGTTGATAGCATTGAGCCAAAAATACCGCCGTTCGTGATCGAGAATGTGCCGCCTGTGATGTCTTCAATCGACAATTTATTATCACGTGCTTTCATGCCAAGCTCTACAATATTGCGCTCAATATCAGCCAAGCTCTTAAAGTTAGCATCGCGAACAAT
>JBPEWS010000128.1:0-8670 GCA_052032465.1 Pseudomonadales bacterium | reverse complement strand
ATCGCCGTCGCTACCGTTTCAGGGGCTTTTACCGGTTCGCCACGCATAAAGGGTGCAGAACCTGCTGCTTGATAACCCAGCATAACCGGGCGGTCGCCCGCTTGAGTTAATAGCTCACCGTTAAATTCGCAGCTGCCATTACAGAACAAACACGCTTTAGTGGTTTGCTCGCCTTTAGGTGTTGAGGCTTCGCAGTAGCCGATCCAGTGAGCCGTGATATTACCTGCGTTGCCAACCGGAAGTGCATGGTAATCAGGTGCTTTGCCTAGCTCTTCGAGAATCTCGAAGGCGGCTGTTTTTTGGCCTTGAAGACGGTAAGGGTTGATCGAGTTGACGATAGTGACAGGTGCATGGTCAGCAACGTCTTTAACCAGTTGCATGCCGTCATCGAAATTGCCACGAATTTGAATGATTGTTGCGCCAAGGATCATCGCCTGTGCAAGTTTACCCATGGCGATTTTGCCTTCAGGAATCAAAACAAACGCTTTAATGCCAGCGCGAGCAGCATAAGCGGCTGCAGCCGCTGAGGTATTACCTGTTGATGCACAGATAATGGCTTTACTGCCTTCTTCAACAGCTTTGGTTACGGCCATTGCCATACCGCGGTCTTTGAATGAGCCGGTTGGGTTTAAGCCTTCGTATTTAACGTAAATATCCGCCTCTTTACCAATAAGCGCAGGGATATTGCGCAGTTTGATCAGTGGTGTATTGCCTTCACCTAGATCAACCACTGGGGTTGAATCGGCGATCGGTAATTGGTTGCGGAAATGGTTAACAAGACCTGTGTAATGTTTGCTCATAGTAAATACCTAGTTCAGTTCTGCACGAATGCGGGTAATGTCGCTATTAACGTGCTCAAGTGCAGCGATTTTTTCAAGCGCAGCAGAGACATCGCCCTCGCGAGAGCGCTGAACCAAAATGATGATTGGAACGGTATTATCATCTTGCTTGTCATTTGGCTTTTGAATAATCGCTTGGATATTAATATTGTGCTCGCTCAGCAGGCGAGTGATGCCTGATAAAACGCCAGCTTCATCAGCCGCCGTAATGCGAATATAGAAGCCAGTTCTGACTTCATCCATTGGCACGATGGTTTCATCAACGAGCTGATCATCTTGGAACGCTTGGTAAGGAATACGATCGCTAGCATCCGCGGCCATTTGGCGAACCACATCGATAATGTCGGCTACAACAGCTGAGCCAGTGGGTAGTGCGCCTGCACCTGGGCCGTAATACATGGTTGGCCCAACTTGGTCACCTTCCATCTCGATGGCATTCATCACACCATTGACTTGGCTAAGTAAGCGCGTTTTTGGAATGAGTGTTGGGTGTACTCGCATCTCAATGCCGCTCTTGGCACGTTGTGCGATACCTAGGTGCTTGATTTTAAAGCCAAGCTCGCGAGCATAGTCAATGTCCGCAGGTGTGATCTTAGTGATGCCTTCGGTGTAAACTGCATTAAAATTTAGCGGAGTTCCAAATGCCAAAGAGGCAAGAATCGCCAGCTTATGCGCCGCATCGATACCTTCGACATCAAATGTTGGGTCAGCTTCGGCGTAGCCAAGCTCTTGGGCTTCTTTAAGGACATCGGCAAATTTTGCTTGGCGCTCTTCCATTTCAGTCAGAATGAAATTGCCTGTGCCGTTGATAATGCCCGCAATGGTTTGAATTTTGTTGCCTGCAAGACCTTCGCGCAGGGCTTTAATGGCAGGGATGCCGCCAGCAACCGCTGCTTCAAAGGCGATTTGTACATGGTGTTTTTTGGCTAGCGCAAATAGCTCATTACCGTATTCAGCGATTAGCGCTTTGTTGGCGGTAACAATGTGCTTGCCTTGCTCAATGGCTGCTTCAACCAGCTCTTTAGCTAGTGTCGTGCCACCGATCAGTTCAACCAAGATTTGTATTTCTGGATCATTAACAACCGCCCAAATATCACGGGATACTTGGTGGTTTGAAGTGTCTGCTAATGGGTTGTCACGACGTGCACCGATATGCGAAACCTCGATGTTTTTACCAACGCGACGGGCGATTTCTGAGGCGTTATCCGTCAGAATATTGAACGTCCCGCTACCAACGGTTCCAAGCCCAATGATGCCGACCTTTACTGATTCCACGAAATACCTCTTTTTTGCCGATAAAACTAGGCTGCAACCGTAATGCAAACCGCGGAATTAGTCAATTCCGCGATCCGATTGTAAAGGTGAATTTTGTGACAAAAACTAGTCGATGCCGAGCTGCGTCGCGAGTTCTTTTGGTGGAATATAGCCGCCGAGTTGTTGGCCATCTATGGTGAATACCGCAGGTGTGCCTTTGACGCCCATTTGTACGCCGAGCAACATTTGCTGAGCAACCGGGTTATCGCAGGTTTTGCTTGGCACTTTGCGGCCCATTTTACCGTCGGTTAGTGCTTGAAGCGTGTCATCAGCGCACCAGATGCTTTGCATGGTGTTAGCCGATTCATGTTCTAAGCCATGACGAGGGAAGGCAAGATAGTGCACGGTGATGCCCAGTTTATTGTACTCGTTGATCTCTTGGTGCATAACGCGGCAGTAGCCACAAGTAATGTCGGTGAACGCAAAGATTTCGGCTTTTTCATTCTTGGCCTTAAAGGTAATGGCCTCGCTTAAGTCTAGATGCTTCAACGCATTGCGGCTCATTTCGTTAACGCGTTGCTCAGTTAAATTGGTGATGCCTAGGTCATTAAGGCGATATAAAGTACCGGCCACTAAGAAATTGCCATCGGGCGTGGTGTAGAAAATCTCGCCGTTTTCCATCACGACTTCGTATAAGCCGTTATCTGCTACGCCGCGCACTGAAGCGGTTTCGGCGCCATTCAAAGCGCGAGTAACGTTGTTTGCTATAGTGTCTTCAACACCTTGAGAAGCTTGGGCTGACTCTGCTGGATCGCAGGCCGTCAGAAATACACTGGCAAGTGCAGCGGTCAGTAAAATGCGTAAGGACATGGTGTCTTCCTGAATGAATCTGCTAAATAGTGTTTTATTTTAGCGTAAAGTTCCCCAATTATCCTCTTGGGTGGTGCTTTTTATGTAACTCTGAGAGGCGATGCTGTGCAATATGCGTGTAGATTTGTGTGGTTGATAAGTCGCTGTGGCCTAATAGCATTTGTACGGCGCGTAAATCAGCCCCGTGGTTTAGCAGATGTGTAGCAAAGGCGTGACGCAAGGTATGCGGTGTGATGGCGATGGAAATATCGGCCACCTTGGCCCAGTGTTTTAAGCGATACCAAAAAGCTTGGCGAGTCATGGCACCGCCCTTGCGGCTGAGAAACAGGGCATCGCTGGCGGGTTGCTGGATAAATTCTGGTCGGGCTTCGTTGATATAGCGCGTAATCCAATCAATGGCATCCTCGCCTAACGGCGTGAGGCGCTCCTTACTGCCTTTGCCCATTAGACGAATAACGCCATGATTGATATTGACCTGATTGAGGCGAAGATTGACTAGCTCGCTAACACGAAGACCGCTGGCATAGAGCACCTCCAACATGGCGCGATCACGAATGCCAGTTGGTGTTTGCGTTTCAGGTGCTTGCAGCAAATCCATGACCTGAGTTTCACTTATCGCTTTGGGCAGCCCGCGTCCCAGCCTTGGGTTATCGACCAAAGCCATCGGGTCAGTGGTGATCAGCCCTTGCTGTTGAAGATAGGCATAGAGTTTACGCAAACAGGAGAGCATTCTCGCCGTCGAAGAGGACTTTAAGCCCTGTTTGTAACGATAAGCCAAAAACCGCTCAATAGTGCTTTTTTCTACTTGGAGTAAGCCGAGCTTTTGAGTGTTCAGCCAGCGAGAAAACTGCTGAGTATCATAGCGATAGGAGGCAAGTGTATTATCTGATAGGCCGCGCTCAAGCCACTGGGCTTCAAGAAACTGGTCAATATAGTCGTTGTCTTGCATGGTCTTAGGCGGTGGCGAGGTCAATACCTCGACTGGCAACCGAGACCAAGTGCTCGATTTGCTCTGGAGTTATCACATAAGGGGGCATGAAATACACTACATTGCCTAAGGGGCGCAGCAATGCTTGGTTTTTAAGGCCATGCTCAAAAACGCGTAGGCCGCGTCGCTCCTGCCAAGCAAATGGTGTTTTACTGGCTTTGTCTTTTACCATTTCGATAGCGCAGATCATACCGGTTTGGCGCACTTCAGCCACATGGGGGTGGTCTTGAAGCGGGGCGGTTAGAGTTTTAAAGGTATTGATCAGCGTTTGGTTCGCATTGATGGTGTCGTTTTGTTCAAATAAGTCTAATGTTGCTAAAGCCGCACTACAAGCTAGCGGGTTGCCTGTATAGCTATGAGAGTGCAAAAAGCCATTAAGCTTTTCGTAATCGTCGTAAAACGCTTCGTATACCGTATCCGTGGTCATAACGACAGATAACGGCAAATAGCCGCCCGTTAAGCCTTTAGATAGGCACATATAATCCGGTGTGATTTTGGCTTGCTCGCAGGCAAAAAGAGTGCCGGTTCGACCAAAACCAACCGCAATTTCATCGGCAATGAGCTGGATATCGAACTCATCACATAGGCGTCGAAGCTCGGTTAAATAAGCAGGATGATACATGCGCATGGAGCCAGCGCATTGAACCAAGGGCTCAACAATGATGGCGCAAACGGTTTCATGATGCTGCTCAAACAGTTCTTTAAGCGGCTCGATCTGGCTTAAGCTATAGTCTTTCCAGCTCTGTCCGTCTTCGCGTTGGTAACAGTCAGGGCTCGGCGCGACGATGCTGGTCATCAACAGCGGCTTATAGGTAGCTTTATAAAGCGCGACATCGCCAACAGACAGGGTTGCCAAGGTTTCCCCATGGTAGCTATTGGCCAGCGTCATAAATTGGGTTTTCTGCGTTTTACCTTGGTTCTGCCAAAAGTGAAAACTCATTTTCAGCGCCACCTCAACGGCAGAAGAGCCGTTATCGGCATAAAAGCAGCGGTTTAGCCCATCGGGGGTGATCTTGGCTAATCGCTCAGATAGCTCAATCACTGGCTCATGAGTAAACCCAGCAAGAATAACGTGCTCAAGCTGATCCAGTTGGGCTTTGATTCTGTCATTAATGTAGGGATTTGCATGACCAAACAGGTTGACCCACCATGAGCTCACAGCATCGATATACCGATTACCATCGACATCTTCTAGCCAGACGCCTTTGCCTGATTTGATCGGGATCAAAGGCAGGGTCTCGTGATCTTTCATCTGCGTACATGGGTGCCATAGGTGCGCCAAATCGCGCCTGCGTAATTGCTCGGATCGAAGATGTGTCATTGTAGGGTAGGGCTAAGTTGGCCGGATTGGCAGCGCCATTGTTGATATTGCTCGCCTGAGTCGATAAACAGCGGTTGCTGCGCTGTCGTAGCCGAGGGGCCTAGCTGAGCAGGCAATAGCACACAGCCTGAGGGTGTTTTTTGCTCTGTTTCAAAGGATTGGTCGCTGAGCTGCTCGTTATTAAAAAAATAATTTGGCTTGCTGCTGGCGCTGCCTTCTAAAAACATCTCTTCGGGCGCAAATTTAAAGAGTTTATTTTGGGCAATGACATTATAACGAGCAAAGTCTTTATCGGAGCTGCTGCTTCCGAAGGTCTTGCCTTTGTCGTCATCGCAGTAATATTTTCCGCCATCGCGAGAGCCAATGTAAATGGCCGGCTCTTTGCCAAAAATCCAGCTGAATAGCGGGTTATAGCTCTTATAATAAAAGGTGTTATTGATGATTTGGTTATGGCTTGGCGTATTATGTCGAATAGTGCCGCCTTCGCCACAATTGCGATAAAGGAAGATGCCGCCATTGCTCAAACTACGAAAGCTATTGCCAATGATTTGGTTATAACTGGAGCCGTCCAGCGCTAAAGACTCGCGCTTGGACTGAGTGCGGATAACCGAATGGCTGAGACGATTGCGCGTGGATTCGGCATCAAAATAAACCGCGACACTGACAGATTCTCCGCCAATGACGGACTGGTTGATACTGACATCATGCACTCCAGGCGCCAAGTAAAGCGGGATGCGCCCTGTGCCTTCAATAGTAAGTTTATTGAGCTCGATATCAGAGGGCGCTCGGCTTTGTATGAACTCGCTATGGTTTTCACGCATTGATGAGCGGCGAATAGGGTCAGCCTCACCATTTCGACCTAGGCCGATAATTCGCATCGAGCCGCGGATTTTGCAGTTTTGGATACGAATATTTTTAGGCGGAATCCAGTCACGAAGCTCGAAATAATCGGGGGTTTCGCCACGATTTTCAGGCTTTAGAGGCTGAAGGCGAGAGCGGATTTCAATCATATCCACACCTTCATTGACCTGACCATCGCTGCCATCAAGCCATGCACCTTGGCAGTCAAAACTCACACCGCTGGAGCGCTCGCCAGCAAATACCAATCGTTTGGTGATGACTTCATTGCCTTTGAGTTTGGCGTCGCATTGAACCCATATCTCACGGTTGTTTTGGGTGGCCGGCTCGATGAGCTTTTGATAAAACTCATCAGGGCAAGGCGAAGCGGCCCAAAATGGGCTGGCAAATGAGCCTAAGAAAGCCAAGGCGAGTAACAGGGTTCGGGTCAGCACCCGTGGGCATGAAATCGTCATGCCTTTAGGATACGTCTAGTCCGTATGCGACTGCAAGTAGGTGTAATCATCCAAGAGGGTTTCAAGATACTCAATGACCGCCGGCTGTTCGTTGCTGTCGAGCTGTGATGCGATTTTTTTCGTCAAGGCTTGGATGAGTTGCGCAGGGTCAAAATTCACATATCTAAGCACTGAGGCCGTGGTGTCGCCTTTTATCGGGCTGTCAAAGCTGATATTGCCCTGTGGGTCGATCACTACGTCGATAGAGTCGGTATCACCAAACAGGTTATGCAGATCGCCAAGAATTTCCTGATAAGCGCCCACAAGAAATACGCCCATTAAATCCCCTTTCGCTAACGCATTGGGAATAGGTAAGGTCGGCTCAATACCTTCACCATCGACATAGTCATTGATGCGTCCATCCGAGTCGCAGGTGATGTCTTGAATGGTCGCTCGACGGTTAATCGGGCCATCGAGTTTACTGAGCGGTAAAACGGGGAAAATTTGGCTAATTCCCCATGCATCAGGAATCGATTGAAACAGAGAAAAGTTCAGAAAGACTTTGTCAGCCAGCTGCTCGTTTAATCGGTCGTTGAGCTCTCGATGGCGCTTGCTGTGCATATCTAGCTGCGACTGGGCGAGTTTTAGGTTTTGCAAAAACAGGGTTTCTGCTTTGGCTAGGGTACCCAGCTGGATATCGCCTGCAAGGAAAAGCTGGCCGATGTCTTCGTACAGACGCTCGATCTCATGGACGACTTCGGTCAGGCGCTCAAGCTGCTGATTGCGTAATTGCTGATTAAGCTGGCCGAGCTTGTCGATGGCGCTGTGCTCAAAGCTAAACTGCGGTAATTGGTCGCTGACATCGAGCTGTTCGATCTCAATGATATCGCTGATCAATACCGCATGGTGTGCAGTCAAAGCTCGGCCTGATTCGCTGATAATATGCGGGTGAGCCACTTCGGCTTCGTCGCAGACATGTTTAAGCGCATCGACAATATGCCAGCCATAGTCATTGAGGCTGTAGTTCATCGAAAAATAACTGCGCGAGCGCGAGCCTTCATAGTCGATACCAAGGCCGCCACCGACATCAAAATAGCGGATCGGTAGGCCTTGCTTGCGCATGCTGGTGTAGTATCGCGCCGCTTCAATAACGCCGTTTTTAATATCGCTTAAATTTGCTACCTGCGAGCCCAAATGAAAATGAAGCATCACGAGGCTATCGGTTAAGCCATTTTCAGCGCAGAAATGAATAGCGTCGATCAGCTGACTATTGGATAGCCCGAATTTGGATTTGAGGCCACCGCTGTTTTGCCAATTGCCTTGGCTGCTATGGTTTAAGCGAACGCGTAAGCCCAAATGTGGCTGAATGCCTTTTTGCTTGGCTAAGCGAGCAACACGCTCCAGCTCATCAAGCTTTTCGATCACGATAATCACGGTATGACCAAGCGCTTCGCCGAGCAATGCAAGCTCAATAAAGGCATCATCTTTATAGCCATTGCAGACAATCAACGCATTTTCTGGAGCCAGGGCCAGAACGGCTAAAAGCTCGGGCTTTGAGCCAGCTTCGAGGCCAACGGGCTGCTCTGAGCTGTGGCTGGCGACTAGCTCCTCAATAACGCGGCGCTGTTGATTGACCTTGATTGGGTAGACAGGGGTGTAGCCTGCACCATAGCCTTGTTCGTCAATAGCTTGATTAAAGGCCTGGCTGAGTTGGGCAATACGTGCGTGCAAAATATGGGTGAAGCGCAGCAAAATTGGGTGGCGAAGCCCAAAGTCTTTACGGGCTTGCTCGGTGATATGCTCAAGGCTGATGAGGTTGTCACCCGCTTGAACGCTAACCTGGCCTTGGTGATTGAGTTTGAAAAAGCCGCCACCCCAATGCTGGACATTATAAATCTGTTCGGATGTCTTGCTTGCCGCTGTTTCGGACATATTCCCACGATCTCGTAATTGAGCTATGATCGCGACATTGTAATTGGCAATAGAGCATAAAGCGAGAATCCATATGACGAAAGATTGGGTGATAGAGTACTTCGAATCAGAAGGCACCTGTTTTGGTTTAAAAGGAAGTGAACGAGTAGAAAGCGTTCAGTCGCCTTACCAAAA
>JBPEWS010000127.1:0-3559 GCA_052032465.1 Pseudomonadales bacterium | reverse complement strand
CTGACCATCTCTAAGGTAGTGATTGATCAAGATCATCTGATTATTATAGTGGCGAGGATAGGCCTCATAGAGCGTTGCTGAAAAGTTCTTTGATAGCTCTGGCGCGGTATTTTGAAAGCCGCTAGCTGCGCCATAATATACCCAGTTAAAATTAGGTAATTGCAAAATTTCTGTCTTGGGCAGAACAATCGCCTTATCCCAGCCTCCTTTTCGAATATTATGATTCAGATCATCAATATAACGCTGCCAGTACACATTTAGGACAAAAACGGCTGAAGCTAAAACCGTCACTGGCAAAATCAAAAAGAGCTTTTTATCGCCCTCAATTAGCCATTCACGGCCCAGCTTCATTGGTTGTTGGTCTTCACCACTTAATGCAGCAGCCGGTATGGTCTGGCTGTAGTGTTCATACAACGCCATCAAAATAAAGAAATGACAACCGAGCAATAGCATTGGCGCAATATGCGAATAAACAAAGCTATAGCCTGCGTTCATCGAGGTTCCCACAATCGCAGCTAACACTGCAAAGACCAGCACCTTATCGCGCCCTACGCCTCGCTTAAGGACACGAAGCGCCATTGCAAGCGCCAAAATCATGCAAACAGCAACGATCAATAACCCCAGAGCGCCCAGCTCAACCGCTAGCTCCAAGAACTCATTATGCGCGTAGCGAACCGAATGACCACCAAACACATAACTATCAGGGTAAACATTAAAAAACGTTCCTAAGCCATAGCCAATCAGCGGGCTTTCCTTGATAAGCTCAAAGGTTGAGTCCCAAATGGTGAAACGTATATTGCCACCTTTCATGCCCTCATTTAATGCCGAGCCAGCATGGTTGGTGAAAATATTAACAACAGAGACAAACGTCTCACGATTCGGGTCAAGAAAATCCTTATTTAAATGCACCATCAAGCCAAGACCCACCAGCGCCAAAGCGATCACTACCAGCTTTTGCTTGCTAAACACCAAGTGCTTTCTGGCAATAAGCATAAATCCAGTCAGTAATATCAGCTCAACAAAAACCGCACCCCAAGCACTTCGAGTCGTGGTGTAAAACAAGAACGCCGCCATGACCATCATGCCCGCAGCATACAAGCTATCCATCACCACCGATTGCTGCCTTGCGAGCAAAAAATAAAACGCTAGCGGCATCGCCAAGACCACCATATGGCAAGCCATATTCCTATTGCCAAACGTCGAAGAAGGATTAGCCGCCTGTGCGACCAATTGCCAATCAAAGAGGTACTGGCCACAGCCGATTAAGGCAACACCAACGCCAGCGATAAAAATTCCCTGCGCAATGCGCTCGAGTTGCCAACGGGCTTGCACCGTTTGGTAAAACAAGAAGATCAGCACGATCGGCCCAAACCAAAGCATGAGCTTGGCAAGAGTATGACCTGTAAACGTTGACCAAAACAATGACAATACAGCGACGATCCCAAGTACGCTAAGCCCTAGCGCCAACGGGTTTTTAGGAAGAATCAGCTGCTTTTTCCAATAACTCATCAAAAACCAGAGGATCAGAATGATCGCCAGCCATCGCTCAGCAAAGGTATTTTTTACCTGCAAATGATCCACGACAGGAACCGATTTTTTTGGCTCGTAGATCACCGCTGTTATGACCATGATCAATAGCGGAATCCAGATGCCTAAGTAGTACAGCGCCTTTGAAACACGTGCCTGTGAAGCTTTACTGATGGCCATGATTTTCCTCTGTGTTGTATCGTGTCAATAAAATGCCAGCAACCAAACCGGTGAACATACAAACAAAAACCCATGTCACGGATTGACCACTCGCTTCGATCGGCCAAAGACTTGGCCACGCTAAACCAAGTTGGCTATGCCAAGGCCATAACTTAATCAATGCGCCCATGACAATACCTATCAAACCAGCCAGCGTAGTATCATGTGCTCGCAGTAACAAGGCATGAATACATTTTGGAAACACCAAAAAACCCAAAGCCGCACCTAAGCCAAAATAACCCAGAGCAATCAAGTCGAGCGTTCTTAGTGCGTCAATAAACAAGCTGTAAAACCCAAATAACAGCAATAAAAAGCTTCCGGAGATGCCCGGCAATAGCATGGCCGAAATCGCGATAAAACCCGCCGGAATTAAGGCCCATATCGGCCAATGAAGATCCATCGGCAACAGCACCGACACACTGACTCCAATAACCGTTCCAACAAACAGACTCATCCATGTCACCCAGCGCCATTGGCTCACCTGAGTAAGCAGCCAAGGTAAGGACGCTAAAACCAATCCAAAGAAAAACGCGAATAAGGCCGATGCCTGATGCGCTAATGCCCATGCGATCAAGTGCGAAAAAACCAAAAAGCTACTGCCAATACCAACAAATAGGCAGAGCAAGAAATTGGCATCGGTTTTTTTCCAGGCTTGAGCAATCTTAGCCTGAGCCAGTAGCGCAAAAAATTGTGCATCAACTTCGCTTAAGGCCGAGATAAACCGACGGTAAACGCCTAAGATCAGCGCTAAGGTCCCGCCAGAAACGCCCGGAACCAAATCCGCTAAGCCCATCAAAAAACCACGAAAAATAATGCTAATTGCGCTCATGTAGTTCCTCGAAGCATCGGCACAAACTCGGCCTCACCAACGACATGACGCTCAATGCCATGACTCTTTTTTTGATAACAGACTAATTGCTGGACTTGTTTTTGTTTGCCCTCAGGTGCAATGAGTATGCCTTCTGGCGCGAGCTGATCGAGCAAAGCCTCAGGAATGGAGAGTGGCGCTGCGGCTAATAAAATAGCATCAAATGGCGCTTGAATTGGCATGCCTTGATAGCCATCACCAAAGCGCAAATGTGCTTTGCTTTTAAGATGCAATAAGGTGGTGCGAGCTTTTTTATACAATGACTCGATCCGCTCTATTGAGTAGACCTTTGGCACTAATAAACTGAGCACCTGCGCCTGGTAACCACAACCTGTGCCGATTTCCAACACCTTCTTGGGCTCAACGGCCATCATAATCTGGCACATCAAGGCTACCGTATAAGGCTTTGAGATGGTCTGCCCTTCACCAATTGATAAGGCAAAGTCCTCATAGGCGCGGGACTGAAAAGCCTCTTGAACAAAAATATGGCGCGGCACTTCGGACATCGCCTGCAGTACCCGAACATCGTTAATTCCTCGATCTGCCAGCCGTTCAACCATTCGGCGCCGTGTGCGCTGAGAGGTCATCCCGATGCCATTCAGATCGAAATCAGTCATTTCAGAAGAGCTCGCTCACTTGATCCATCACCGCAAACTGAGTCATATCCACATGGATCGGGGTGATTGATACATAGCCTTCTGCAATCGCTTGGAAGTCGGTTCCCTGATCATCATCTTTGCAATGATTACCCGATAATCCGATCCAGTAATTACAAGTGCCGCGCGGGTTAATCAGTTCATGCAAGTCATCACTTTGTGTACGCTGGCCTAAGCGCGTGATACGAAAGCCTTTCAACTCATCCAAGCTCACATCGGGAATATTGACGTTTAAAATCGTGCGCTGCGGCAAGGATAAATCTGCGGTACGTTTCAACACCTCGCGAAC
>JBPEWS010000126.1:0-2292 GCA_052032465.1 Pseudomonadales bacterium | reverse complement strand
GGCGGTTTTGCACCGCATCCGCACGATAATATGGAAATCGTGACCTATGTTCTCTCAGGTGAGCTAGCGCATGAGGACTCTATGGGCAATGGTTCAGTGATTCAACGTGGTGATGTCCAGCGCATGAGCGCAGGCACTGGTATTGTGCACAGTGAGTTTAATCACAGCGATGAGCAGCCCACCAAATTATTGCAGATCTGGTTTTTACCTGATCAACGTAATGTCGAGCCCAGCTATGAGCAAAAGCACTTTTCGGATGCAGAGAAAAAAGGACAATTCTGCTTAGTGGCATCAAAAGCAGGATTAAACGGCTCAGTGAGCCTGCACCAAGATGTTAATATGTTTGTGACATTGTTGGACGGTGATGACCAAGTAGATTTCGAGGTAAAACCTGACCGTCAAGCATGGGTACAAGTTGCCGAAGGCAGCGTTGTTATCAATGGCGAGTTTTTGCAAACAGGGGATGCTTTTCTGACAAAAACAGCCCAAATTTTACGCTTTGATCAAGCCGAGCATGCTGAACTCGTGCTGTTTGATGGGCGTTTAACCCAAAACTAATACAACATTTAAGAGGACAAAAATGAAAAAACTTATGACAACCGCAGCGGCCATGGCTGCACTTATGTCTCCATTGGCGCTTAATGCTGCAGAGTATGATATTGATAAAAGCCATACTCAGATCATTCTTACGGTAAACCATCTTGGCTTTTCTGATTTTTATATGGAAGTCATGGACTATGAAGGCGGCTTCACCTTTGACCCAGAGGCTATCGCTGACAGCACGGTCAACGTTGTGATGGATGCCACATCTGTTCGAAGCGACAGTGAAAAACTGGATGGCCACTTGCGCGGTAAAGACTTTTTCATGGCCGATGTTTACCCAGATATTACCTTTAAAAGCACTGGCGTTGAAATGACGGGTGAGAATACCGGCATTCTTAAAGGCAACTTAACGATCAAGACCTTTACAAAGCCAGTGAAACTGAATGTCACGTTCAATAAAGCGGGCGAGAACCCGTTCTCAGGTGCTTATCACGCTGGTTTTTCTGCCACAGGTACGATCAAGCGCTCTGACTTTGGGATCAAATACGCCCTTCCTGCCGTGAGCGATGAGGTGGGTATTATTATCGAAATTGAAGGCATGCGTAAAAAATAAATATTGAATGAGGAGGGCTCGCAAGAGCCCTTTTTTATGACAGAACTGACTCATTTTACAGCAAAAAATAGTGATCTTGGCGATGGCTTTACCGTTCGCCGAAGTCTTCCCAGCCGCCACCGAAAAACCATCGGCCCTTGGATCTTTTTCGATCACTTTGGACCGGTTCAGTTTGAGGCGGGACAAATCGGCATTAATGTGCGTCCACATCCGCATATCAACTTAGCCACCGTGACCTATTTATTCGAAGGCGAGATTCTTCACCGCGATAGCTTGGGCAATGAGCTGGCTATTCAGCCTGGCGCAATTAACCTGAAGGTGGCAGGCAAAGGGATCACCCACTCAGAACGTGAGCGCGAAACCTATCGGCAAACACCGAGGCGCTTGCATGGCTTACAACTATGGCATGTGCTACCTGAGGACGATGAGGAATGCGATCCTGCATTTTATCACCACCCGAAAGCAAGCATTCCTGAAACTCTTTGGCAAGATACAGTTGCACTGCGCGTCTTAATGGGCTCAGCCTATGGTTTGACCTCACCGGTCAAAACCTTTTATGAAACGCTATATGTTGAGGCCAATCTTCCTCCTCAAACCGCACTGGAATTACCCGCCGTCCAAGAGCTCGGGGTTTATGTGGTTTCTGGCCAAGTGATCTGTAATGGACAGGTATTCTCTGAGGGTGATATGCTGGTTATTGAAGCACCCAACATGCGCATACAGTCGCTTCAGTCAGCTACTCAAATCGCTATGATTGGCGGCGAGTCAGTGGGTCGGCGCTATATCGATTGGAATTTTGTTTCTAGCCGAAAATCTCGAATTGAGGATGCCAAGGCGCAGTGGCAGGCAGGGCGTTTCCCAGCCGTGCTTCATGACACGCAGGAGTTTATTCCTCTGCCGTAAACCTTTTATTTTACCTTTTACCTTTTAGAAAGGGCTTTCTAACATCGGAGCGAGCCATGAAAAAAACAACCGCCTACGCCATCGAAAACGGCAAAAGCACTTATTGTGTTGATTTATCTGTTAGTGGATTTAACTTAATCGGGGATGAGCCAGAAAACATGGGCGGAAAAAACTTAGGCCCTGATCCTTATGATTATCTTTGCGCGGCTTTAGCCGAGTGCTCTGTTATGACG
>JBPEWS010000125.1:0-8276 GCA_052032465.1 Pseudomonadales bacterium | reverse complement strand
GCTTTGCGCTGTGGCTGACCAATGCAGGTGGGTGCTATTGAGTAATTGATAGCCGCCGACCAGCGATAGACTGTTTTTTGGACGGCGCAGCAAATCATTGTCACTGATGTCTTGTGCTTCTAGCCATGTCCAGTTGACCGATTGTGACCAACGCTTAGCGCGATAGCTTAGGCCAGTCTCGATACCACGAGTATTAACCTCGGCAATATTTTTACTGCTAAATGTCGCTGGGTCGTAGGCGATTAGGTTATCAATCTCGTTTTGAAAGCCGCTTAGCACCGCCGTAAAGTTATTGATCGATTGTGAAAGCGTGATTTCATAGCTCTTGGCTTCTTCTGGCTTAAGTCCTGGGCTGGTGCCAAAGTAATTGTCCAACGAGGTAGGGTATTTATAGCCTTGGTTGGCGCCAAGCTGAATAAAGCCGCTATCTGCATATTGTAGGCGCACATTGCTGCCCCAAGTATGAAGCGTTTTAAAGTCGCTGTGCTCGTTATAGCGGTATTGGGACTCAACAGTGACCATGCCAAAGCGGAACTGTGGCTGCACATAAAGCCCACCTTGATATAACCCTTCGTAGGCGATTTGGTTGGAAGACTCATCTTGGTAAAAAGCACCAAAATTCAGTGAGTTGAATGAAAATAAATTGAGTTGATTATCCCAGTTCAGCGCAAATTCACGCGAGCGGAAGTGGCTGAAGTTAGAGCGGGTTTCGCCCACAAAGTCATCACTGAGATAGATCTGGTTCGTTAAGGTGATCTGGCTTTGGAAGCGATCGTAGTCAATGCCCATACGTGCATTGCCAAGCGTTTGATCAACGCGTGTTTCATTGTTTGGCGCAAAAGAATAGCCATCATATTGCAAGGCGCTAAGTGCTTGCTGGAATTGGCCAGAAACATAAAAATGATCAGTGAAGTCATGACGAATCTGCCACTGGTTATAGGCATTGCGATAGCTGTCTTCATCAGGCTCACGATCTACGGCAGAGTCGATGCCTTGATTGTATTCAGCACCAAGGTTTACGGTTAGCTGAGTCCGCTCACCTTGGTGAGTCAGGCTTAATGCTCCAGCAACGCTGTTATCGGTTCCTGCTTTCACAGTTACGCTATTGCCTCGATCGTCACGAGTGGTAATGATATTAATAATGCCGCCAATTGCGTTAGCGCCGTAACGGTTGCTTGCACCTTTGATCACTTCAATGCGCTCAATGGACTCTACTGAAATCGTATTAAGATAAGCGGTGCCGTTAACGCTGTTTAGCTCGATACCATCAACCATAATCAGTGTATGGTCAGACTCTGTACCGCGAGTAAAGATACTCATTTGGCTTCCTTCGCCACCTGTTTGAGCAATATGAACACTGCTAATTAGCGTAAGTGCATCAGCAACAGACTGGGCGCCACTATTTAAAATATCTTCACGCTGAACCACTTCGGTGAGCAAAAGGCTTGGCTCTTGCGGGCTCGCCAACGGGTTGGCCGTAACGGCAATAGGATCAATCTGAACAGCGAAAAGCGGTGTGCAAGCCAATAAACAGCTCGCCAAAATAGAACGTTTCATAAACGATAACTCCAAAAACAAACGATTAGGAGTATCGCGAGGTCAAAAAGAGGACAGCGTAGAGTATCTGGAAACACCAGATGATAGGACATCTTAAGCCGTCTCTCTGGTAATAGCCGACCCGCAATACCAGTTAGTTCAAGGCCGGTATCCGGGCTTAGAAGTCGCTTGGCGAGCCGAACCCCTTCCCATCCAAAGACAGTGGTTTTAGTTCGGTTGTACTTCATTACCGTTGCGGGGGCAGCACAGGATTTTAGCACCTGTTTCCCGTTTAACTCTGGTTTTGGCAGAGCACCTTGAATCGACTGCTCATCCTAGCGGCTTTGGTTGAAAACTCAAGTAGATTCACGGCTTTTTGACAAGCCTCGCTTAACAATCATAAAAATGTGTTTATAAACCTAAAGGAGAGAATTATGGCGGGAGCCAGCGACAGTTATCATGAGCCAGTTGAAGAACTCAGCGATAAGACAAGAGACTTGCATCGTGCCATCGTCTCACTAATGGAAGAGCTGGAGGCTGTTGATTGGTATCAGCAACGAGTTGATGCCTGCAAGGACAGTGATTTGAAAGCCATCTTACAACATAATTTAGATGAGGAAATTGAGCATGCCGCGATGACGCTGGAATGGCTTCGTCGAAACCATAGCAAGTTTGATGAGCAGCTGAAAAAATTCCTCTTCACCGACAAAGAAATGGGTCACCATTAAGCTTATCTCCAAGTAAGCAATACGCAGATTGCGGGCGCAAATTGCCGCTCAGCCAAATGCGGAGCAAAGCTACCTTCGGGTAGCTTTTGTTTTTTCAGTCAATGCTAGCGCTCAGCTAGGCCTGCAGATTAAAATACGGCTCTTTAAACGAAAAGGCGTTTTGACTATGCACCATGATGTAATCGTGATTGGCGCAGGTGCCGCAGGTCTGATGTGCGCGGCCACCGCAGCAGCTCGAGGAAAATCCACCTTGGTGTTAGATCATGCCAACAAAGCCGGCAAAAAAATCCTCATGTCTGGTGGCGGAAAATGCAATTTTACTAATTACTTTATCGAGCCTGACAACTTTTTGTCGAGCAATCCTCATTTTTGCAAATCCGCGTTGGGGCGTTTCACGCAGTGGGACTTCATTGCTCTGGTCGAGCGTCATGGGGTGGTATACCACGAGAAAAAACATGGACAGCTGTTTTGTGGCGAAGATGCAAAGTCCAAGGCCAGCGCTCGTCATATTTTGCAGCTCCTATTAGACGAGTGCGCGCAATCAGGTGCAACAGTTCAGCTAAAAACCGATATTCAAGCCGTTAAGGCGCTTGAGGAGGGTTTTTCTTTATCCACTTCAAAAGGCCAATATCACTGCGATTCGTTGGTTATTGCCACCGGCGGTTTATCGATTCCGACACTAGGCGCATCTGGCTTTGGGTATCAGCTGGCAGAGCAGTTTGGACACCAAGTTTTACCGACGCGTGCAGCTCTGGTGCCTTATTATTTGAATGATAAATTGCGCGCTGAGTTTGAGTCGCTTTCTGGTGTTTCGGTTGCGGCTAAAGTGAGCTGTAATGATCAGAGTTTTGTTGAAGATATTTTGTTTACGCATCGTGGGTTGAGCGGACCAGCGGTTTTGCAGATCTCTAGCTATTGGCAGTTGGGCGATACGGTTGAAGTCAATTTATTGCCTGAGATAGATTTGATTCAAGAGCTCAAAGCGCTCAGAGACAGCAAGGGCAAGTCAACGTTTGTCAGCGTTTTATCCCAGTGGCTTCCCAAAAAGCTGGTGCAGATTTTCATGCAATCTTTTTTGCCAGAGCTGGCGCAAAAGCCATTGGCAGAGTGCTCAAATGCGCATCTTATGCAAGTGGCAGAGCAGTTTAATCGCTGGCAAGTTAAACCTCCTTCAACCGAAGGGTATCGCACAGCTGAGGTTACGTTGGGCGGAGTTTGTGTCGATGAGGTGTCGAGTAAAAGCTTTGAAAGCCAGCTACAGCCTGGGCTTTATTTTGTCGGCGAAGTATTAGATGTTACAGGCTGGCTGGGCGGGTTTAATTTTCAATGGGCTTGGGCATCGGGCTATTGTGCAGGGCAAAGCGTTTAGCCAATTTATGTACTTAACGGCAGCAGAGTTTGGCTCGACTTCAGCCTTGTAGTAACCTTGCTCGCTTGTCGTGACCTAAGCAATGAAGCCAAGAGGAGCTGAACGTGGATAAAACCGAGACCGAACAACGCATTCAAACGCTTGAAGAGCGCGTGGCCTTTCAAGATGCTAGCATTGAGCAGCTAGATCAGCATGTGCAAAAGCTCAATAATATTGTGCAAACGCTAGAAGCATACTGCAAAAAGCTGGAAGTTACGATCAGCCAAATCAGTGATCAGGCGAGCCGTGCCGACGGCGGGTCTATCGAAATCCCTCCGCATTATTAACGGATTAAGGTTAGTTACGCCTATTGTCTTGACGAGATTTTGGGAGTGTTGATTTTCTCGAGCATGATCCAAGCCATGTTAGGGGTTAACGGTTGATTGGATCACAAGCTCTTTGAAATCGCTTTCTTTAAGTATTTGTATTTGATGACCCTTTGATAACAGCTCTTCTGCTTTTAAGTGTTTAGCGCTTTTAGACTTTCCCGCCAATTTAGTAATGTCTTGATCGCCCACAACTAGCAAAGTGGTTTTCTTCGTAACTCCTGTGGCGACCGTGCATCCAATTGACGCCGCTAGGTTGGCAGCTTCTCGACGAGGAATTTCCAATGCACCGGTGAATACCATAACTTCTCCAAAAAACTCCCCATCTGGGTTTCCTTCTTTTTTGATGATGGCTTCAGTTGATTTACTCGCGGGATTAATTGGCTGGCAAACGCGTTCAATCCAATCATCCAAATCTAATCCTGTTTTCTCAATAGCAGCAATTAACACTTGGCCACAAGCTTTTGCATCTTCTAGAGCATCATGATGATTAAAGTTGTAACCGATAAGCTTGCAAACATTTGATAATCCATAGCCGCTTCTTGCGCATTCTTCCCAGGCTCGACGAGCTACTTGCGCAGAATCAAGCCAGATGCTGTCCATATTTTCCAGCGAATATTTTTTGATTGTCCGATCTATAGAAAGTCGATCAAAGCGTGTATGACTTACACAGATTGTTCCAGCTAAGAAATCAGATAACTCCTTAAATACGTCAGGAAATTTTGGAGCGTCAATGATTTGATGTTCAGATATTCCGTGAATATTAATATTGATAGGGTGAAAGTAATCCTCTGGATTGATTAGCGAGCACCATTCCTCTACAACGACGCCATCTTTGTATTTAGCTAATCCAATTTGACAAATTGAAGACATGTCTGCATTGGCGGTTTCTATATCAATAGCAACAAATTCCATATTTTTTTCCTTGCGAGTAGCTGACTAAATCGTTTGTCAGTGAATGTTTATATTCTCGGGTCCATCATCCACAAAATATATTAACAGAGGTTTTATCATCCGCAATGCTCAAACTGCTTTGGTGAAAATTATTGTTTTTGTATCTCGCCCGCATTCTTTAAATTAATTCCATTACATTGATTGAATGTTCTTTAAAGAGAGCTGTGTCGGTTGTTTTTAAAAAAAACATTTTAGCAATTTGGCAATATCAATATGATCTGCAGCTGTTTTATCATGTGCGCGATCAAAGCGATTGTTATTTGCATGGCATCAGTGAAGCTCGTGAGCAGGTTTGACTTAAAGCGCGGTGGTTTTTCAGGTAAAATGCGGGCCTAATTTGAATTCTGAGGCCGATATGACCGTTATCAAGCAAGACGATTTTATTCATAGCGTTGCAGATGCGCTGCAATTTATTTCTTATTACCACCCTAAAGATTTTATTGACGCGGTTTATGCGGCTTATCAAAAGGAAGAGAACCCAGCAGCTAAAGGCGCTATGGCGCAAATCTTGACGAACTCGCGTATGTGCGCGATGGGTAAGCGCCCAATTTGCCAAGATACGGGCATTGTGACGGTGTTTCTTGAGATCGGTATGGATGTGCAGTGGGATGCGCAGATGAGTATCGAGGATATGGTGAATGAAGGTGTTCGTCGTGCTTATAAAAACGCGGATAACCCACTTCGTGCATCGATCTTAAAAGACCCAGCTGGCACAAGAACCAACACCAAAGACAATACGCCTGCGGTGATCAATATGAAGGTGGTACCTGGCGATACGGTAGATGTACGTGTAGCAGCCAAGGGTGGCGGTTCTGAGGCGAAATCAAAGTTTGCCATGTTGAACCCGTCAGATGATATTGTTGAATGGGTATTGAAAATGGTGCCAACAATGGGTGCAGGCTGGTGTCCACCGGGTATTTTAGGTATTGGTATTGGCGGTACCGCTGAAAAAGCCATGACACTGGCAAAAGAAGCCTGTATGGAGTCGATTTCGATTCAAGAGCTGATTGAGCGTGGGCCACAAAACAAGCTGGAAGAATTGCGTCTAGAGATCTTTGAGAAAGTGAATGCTCTGGGTATTGGTGCGCAAGGTTTAGGTGGCTTGACGACTGTTTTGGACGTTCAGATTATGGATTATCCTTGTCATGCGGCGAATAAGCCTGTGGCAATTATTCCAAATTGCGCAGCGACTCGTCATACGCATTTTGTTTTGGATGGTAGCGGCGCCGCTGAGTTTGCCACACCGGATTTAGCCGATTGGCCAGTCATTGAGTCGGATAATACGGCTGAGGTGAAAAAAGTGAATCTGGATACGGTCACTGAAGCTGAAATGAAGAGCTGGCAGCCGGGTGATACGCTGTTGATTTCTGGCACGATTCTAACCGGCCGTGATGCCGCGCATAAGCGCATGGTCGACATGCTGGCGCGAGGTGAAAAGCTGCCTGTTGATTTCAAAGGTAAGTTCATTTACTACGTTGGCCCAGTAGATGCTGTTGGTGACGAGGTGGTTGGTCCAGCAGGCCCAACAACAGCAACGCGTATGGATAAGTTTACAGAGACCATGTTGGCTGAAACGGGTTTGGCGGGCATGATTGGTAAATCGGAGCGCGGTCAAATCGCTATTGATGCGATCAAAAAGCATGAAGCGACTTATTTGATTGCAGTTGGCGGTGCGGCGTATCTAGTTTCTAAAGCTATTCGTAAGGCGAAAATTGTCGCGTTTGAAGATTTAGGAATGGAAGCGATTCACGAGTTTGAAGTTGAAAATATGCCAGTGACGGTAGCGGTTGATAGCAAAGGCGTGTCTGTGCATCAGCAGGCGCCAAAAGTTTGGCAGGCGAAGATTGGTAAAATCCCTGTTGAACAGTAAAGGCTGAACAATAAAAGCTGAACAATAAAGGCTGAACATTAAGCCCTCGCGTTTAGAAAGTGGCCGTATATCGGATTGATAGACGGCCATTTTTTTGGCTTCTCGAAACACGAATCACCTCAACAATCAAAATGAAGACTCAACCTGATCCATGCCCATGTCAAAGCGCTAAGCCGTTTGATCAATGTTGTGGGCGTTTTTTATTGGGCGCAAACGACGGGATTTATGCCAAGACGCCGGTGCAGTTAATGCGTTCGCGCTACAGTGCATTTGCCTTGGGTGGTTATGGTCAGTATTTATTAGACACTTGGTCGGTTAGCACTCGTCCAGCAACGCCAGCCTATGAATTATCCCAGAGACTACAGCAATGGGTAGGGCTTGAAATTATCAAGCACCAGCAAAAAGGCCGTCGTGGGGTGGTCGAGTTTAAGGCTCGTTTTATTCACAACCAGCAAGTCGCTATCCATCACGAGGTCTCTCGTTTTGAGCGCGTTGATGGGCGGTGGTTTTATCTGGATGGCGATTATTAACGGCGCTTGTTGGCGATCTGTTTTTACGTTATGTTAAGCTTCATTATTCATCACTTATCGAGAAAAAGGAGTCGATATGAGTTATTTAGACGCGGGTAATCCCTTAGCTGTTGAAAACGCAGCGCCGAACGTGCGAGCGGACTTTATTCGTAAGGTCTATATTCATCTAGTCATTGGTATTTTGCTGTTTGCCGGATTGGAAGCGCTTTACTTGCAAATGGGCTTTGGCGCCATCGCGATGAAGCTAATCTCGGTTCATCAATATGCTTGGTTAGGTGTTTTATTGGTGTATGGTGTGGCTTCATATTTTATGAGCAAGTGGGCGCATTCAGCGATCACAAAAGAGCAGCAATATTTGGCATTTTTTGGCGGTGTATTTCTTGAGTCTCTGATCTTTTTACCGTTGATTTCAATTGCCGTTTTTTATGCCCCTGACACTCTACAACATGCCGTAGTAGCCACGCTGGCTTTGGTGGCAGGCTTGACCATGACAGTTGTTATCACCGGTAAGAGTTTTCATTTCTTAATGCCTGTGTTGATGATTGTTGGCTGTGTTGCACTGGGTCTTATTGTGGCCAGTATTTTATTTGGTTTTCAGCTGGGTCTGTGGTTTTCAGCGATTATGATTGTATTTGCTTCGGCTGCGATCTTGTATGAGACGAGTAAAATTTTTAAAGACTATAGCGAGCATCAATACATTGGCGCGGCGCTAACATTGTTTGCTAGTGTGGGCTTGCTGTTTTGGTATGTCTTGCAAGTTGCGTTGCACTTTATAGGAGAAGACTAAGTCTTTCCTAAACCACTTACTAGGCCGATGCTTTGCATCGGCTTTTTTTATGAATGATCCATCCTGTAAAAAAAATGAGCCCATTAAAGCCTTATGAAAAAACAAACCACAGATCCTAATGCGCTAGCGACAACAGC